>JAPOHM010000063.1 GCA_029979405.1 Methanobacteriota archaeon | reverse complement strand
TCTTCCATTCATATCAACATATCAGCAATCGACACATATGGAAATGAAGTAAAGTTGTCTGAGGTAGGAAAACTAACCTTTGAAGTAGAAAATGGAAGTATATCTAATACTGGATTATATTTTGCAACAGCACCAGGATTGTGGAATATATCGGTAAACAATAGTTTTGGAGCCATTGGCTATGGTAAGATAAGAGTCCTGCCCGCACAAGCTACAGGACTTGAAATAGAGATTGAATCAAGTGAAATTAGGGCTGGATCTGCAGTGAATCTCTCCGCAATTCGAACAGATATTTTTGGTAATTCTGGAGAAATAGATTTACCACTGTCAAACTGGACAACTCCGTCGGGGACTTTGGCTAAGGTTGGACAAAGCGTACAATGGACACCATCTGAAATAGGGAACTGGATAATTGGTGTATCTGACCAAGGTTATTCTGCAACTTTATCTGTATCTGTTAGTCAAGGATTTGCAAATAACATCGACATATTATTCTCGGAACCTATATTCAAATCTGGTGAATTAATTATAGCATCACTATCAGTTTTCGACGCAGCTGGAAATTCAAAACCCATCGATGGAGCTTGGGAAATTTCCTCGACGATAAATTTCGTAGACCATGGCACCTGGCAAGAATTACGGCCGGGGCCTATTGGAAGTTATTCGGTTTCAGCCAATTGGTTTGACAATGAAACCCAACAGGTATTTGAAATTCAAAAAGACATGGAGATCATATCTGGAGAATTGGCAAGAATTGTTTTACCTGAGAGTGGTACTCAAGTCGCCTCCGATGAGGTGCTATTAATGAAACCAATTTTTGAAGATGAATATGGTAATGAAATAACTGGAGTATTGGTTGAATGGACAATAGAGCAACAAGATATGACAATGCAAATCAGGTTAGCGGGAGACAAATGGGCTCCTGAAAAATTAGGGATTCATGAGATAAGAGCAACTTCACAAGGCATTTTTGCTATTACCGAGGTTGAAGTTATTCCTGGTGTCGCACGTCAAATTTTTTCGAATTACAATGAAACAATAAATATCGAAAGTGGAAAGACTGTAGAGATTGAAATTTTTACTCTCGACGTTAATGGAAACCAAGCCCTTGCTGATGAGGTATCCTTCGACTTTGATGATCCTGCTGGTACAGTTTCCACTTCATCTACAGGTATTGGATATTGGCATATTAAAGGAGGGATAGAAGGTTCTTGGAATCTTAGAATATCAAGTGGTACCGCTACAGATGACATTACTGTGAACGTTAGTTACGGAGAACCGGTAAGGTTGATTGCAGAATTACCACCTGAAACACCCGATGAAGGTGATGAAATAATTTTACGAATTTATGCCCTTGACCAAGCAGGAAACATTGTTCCTGTTCCCGACTCTGAGGTTACAATTCAGTGTACTTCAGGTAGTGCAACGCATGTGTCAGGAGACACATATATCCTAAAAATCGATCAAGCAGGCCAATCCCAATCTTGTAATATTTACTGGAATGATTTGGTCGCCCAGAGATTTTTTGACGTAGGAGCAGTTCTGTTTGGAGGAGGTTTAGGCAGTACAAATACAGCACTAACCATGGTCTCTATCATTGTAATTTTGTTCATAGCAATCATGATGATTCTTGTTAAAAGAATAAGGCCTCAACAACAAAAAGAAAATTATTGGGATGAGGAGAAATACTACGATGAAACCGATGAAGTTGCGGAAGTTGAAGGAGAGATTGTTGAAACAAAAGAGCAACCTGAAGAGTCCGATGATACTCAAAATACAGAGGATTCACCTGAAGATATTCGTAGTAAGCTGGCAGCTGAAGCGAAGAAAACCGGAGTAATGCAAGCGGCGCCTGGAACCGAACAAGGAAAGACGGGGTGGTATGTTGACTCTACTGGAGAATTATCATCTTGGATTGTAGGTGAAGATGGAAGTTGGACTAAGCATTCGTGAATCATTCTTCTTCTTTTTCGAAAGATGCCAAAAACTCGTCAATATCAATGAATCCATTTTCCTCTTTGTCAGCAGTGTGGAAAATAACTCGGTATTCGTCATTAGTAAAATCAAAGTTAAGGGCTTTCATTGAGGATATAAATTCTTTCAGCGTGAGGTGATTTTTACCACCAAGGTCGGCTGCATGAAAAGCGGCTTCCCTAATTTTCTTTTCAGAAGGATCGGATTCTGCAATCATTTGCATGAAGGTCTCAAAGGGTGTGGTACGAACTTTACCGTGTTTAACTCCATATGCATAATATGTCACAACTCCTATTATCAAAGCGCCCAAGGCTCCAATAACCGCTTTACTACCCATTAAGTAAACAAGATAGGTTCCAGAAACTATACCCCAAATTTGCAGGTATGGATATAGTGGTGATTTGTATTCAGGCCGATACCATCCGTGAGCAAAACTCGCTCGTCTAAGAATAATAACGCTGACGTTAACTAATGTGAATATCATTATCTGGAATCCTGATGCAAGTTTTGCAACATCTTTTACCGGCAGTAGTAGTATACAAGCGGCCATAGTGACACCAGTCAAAATTATTGACCAGTGAGGCGTTTCGAATTTTGCATTTACGTCTTCTAAGGCTTGAGGGAGAAGATTGTCTCTGCTCATTGCAAACAAAAATCTCGATGACGCGAGGACACCGGCTAGGGCTCCAGAAATCATTGTTAGGAAAGCAAGCAGAGCTATGAAGATTCCAATTTTTGTTCCTGCTACAGCGTCTACAAACGCATAGACTGTATCCTCGCGAGGTTTACCTTCTGAAGTTAACCACCATTCTCCAGGGATTGATGCCATCATAACAAAAGTGACAAAACAGTATAGAATTATTGCAGCAACTAAAGATATGATTATACCGAGCGGTAGATTTCTCTGTGGATCTTTGACCTCTCCTCCAATAGCACCTACCTTGATAATTCCCGCATAAGCAATTATGACTAAAGCTGCGGCTTCACCCAGAAGAACAGGGTCGTTCTTTGTCACATTTATTGCTCCATCCCAAGGAATAGAATAATCTACAGAAGAATCGAATAATTGGACTATGCAAATTAAGATTAAAACAGCTGTTGTGATAATCAGAATAGGTGCTTGTACCTTCTTTATTTTCTTAATTCCGAATATGTTCAGTACGGTGATGATAACCAAAGCGGCCATCGATACTATCATTGTGTCAACGGATGTTCCAAAATAAGTTGTTACTGCGTATAGATATGCAGTAAATCCAATAAGCGCAAAGGCCGATTTTAACAAAAATGATGCCCAAAGTCCCAATCCGCTTATGGTTCCGATAAGAGGCCCAAATGTTCTTTCTAGATACAGGTATGAACCACCGCTTGAAGGCATTGCGGAACCCAATTCGGATTTAGAATACGCACCAGGAAGAACGACAGCCCCTGCAAAAAGAAATGCCAACCATATTCCAGGCCCCATAATATCTGCGGCGAAAGATGGAAGAACGAACAAACCAGAACCTATCATTGCTGCGAGGGATATTATTACTAAACCTATAAGGTCGAGAGAACGTTCAATTTTTGTCTTGACTTCTTTGACAACAGATTTTATTTCACCCTTAGAAAGTTGAGAAGCAGTTTTTCTTAAATCCATCAAAAATTCCACCAAAAATTACCGGATTAAGACCAACATTCCACGGCAATTGTTGTTCCTAGTTATTTATTCCGTAGGAATTCAGCAATAAACGGTTGTTATAGACCTAAATCTTCGCAATGACCTTCATTTCAACTGCTATTGGGGTTGGTAGTGCACTAATTGCCAAAGTAGTCCTTGTAGGTCCGACCTTACCCAAGGTTTCAGCCCAAACCTCATTATATCCTGCGAAATCTCTATCCATATCTACTAAAAATGATGTTACATCAATTACGTTATTAATTGACGAACCCGCTTCTTCCAATATCCTCGAAATGTTGTCAATAACGGCATGTGTTTGTGCCTTGATGTCATAATTTAACGGATTACCATTTGTATCTTTTATTGGACCTCCTGGAATAGAATTATCTCCAGGTTGTCTTGGCCCAACTCCAGAAAGATAGATCAAATCTCCTTCTCTTCTTGCATGAGGATAAGCACCAACAGGTTTTGGTGCTTTTTCGGTATTAACTGAATTTTCAGAATCAACAGGGTCGTAAAGTTCAGGACCCAAGTTTGTGTCCTCCAATTCTTCTTTTTCAGAATCTAAAACATCCCTATCTCCTGAATAGAATTCAACATCGTCTTCATCATACTCTTTATCCCCCGTACCGTTTGATTCAGGATCCAAAACAACAACAGCGGCACCTGCTCCATGAATGGCTTCGTATGCTAATACATTCCCTGTCAGGTCGTTACGATTATTGTTCATTGCAGACAACCACCACATAGGCTTGAATGCAACTACCTTCTTGACTCTAATTTGGTCATGAATTGTTCTACTTAGTTGGCCCACATCCTCAAGGCGACCCATTTCTAAAAATTCCAGAATCTTACGATTCCATTCATCGTCTTTTAGTGAATGAATCCTATCCTCTTCGGGCTGAATAGGTTCAGTGAACATCCTGTTAGAGAGAGACATTACTGAAACAGCAACTGCCTTTCTGCCGGTAGATTTGATTACGTCGAGACATGATTTTGCTAAAACTGTGGTCTCAGCTCTGTTAGAATAAACGTTCGTGGAGCATATCACTGCAGGAATCCTGTTGTCTGGATTTAGAAGTTGTAGTGCTACTACGGAACCCACATCGATTGGAAATCCTTCATAGGCAACGGTTCTTGACTGTAAACCCCTTGAAAGATTAGCGGAATTCCATGATTTTGCAAACTCTGCATCGATTTTTAGAGAATAGTGAATACTTCCTAAATCGTGGAAATCAGCATCAACTAAAACCCATTCTGGATTTGGGTCGGCTTGTAGTTGATGACCAATAATACTCGGCCAGAGTGTTGAATAAATGATAATCAGGTCTGCATCTGATTCCTCAATCTGCTTTCTTGCTTCATCGTAGGCATTTCGAATGTTTTGCCATCCTTCGTTCTTCTCAGGACACAACACTGGGTGTGGATGTGCTGGAACTATGAGTGATTTCACGATGCTTCCAGTCATGCGTTAGCCTCCCATTCTCTAACTGGCCATTCCATGATTGCATTTCCGGTTCCAATAATTGTCCCGTAACCGTGCAATTTTGCAGGTTGTTCTGGAATCCCTAGGGTAGAGAGAAGCCAAGTAAGTGCTCCACCATCTGTTTCTGCAATTGCCTGTTCACAAAACTCAGGCATTTCATCGATAATCTGCTGAGATTTTCCTTGTCTCATTAATTCAATCATTCGCATGTCCCACAAATGCATTGCGTGGCTTGTTATGTGCTCCTTGCTCATGTCTTCAGGAGGGTTTGTTTCTGAGACAAAGTGTCGATGCGAAAGTGAATTACTAGCAACCAACAGACATTTTTTCCCGCTTTCTTCGATAGCCTTAGCAGTCGATTTGCCTAATTCGATCATCATTTCTTGCATTACCTCTACCGAATAATAGTGCATTCCTCTGTTTGAAGATAAAGCTACTATTGGTTTGTCCCATTCGGGCCTGATCATGTGGCATGATACTATGGTTCCATAGTCAACTCTAAAATCCGGATTCTCCATCATTTTAACAGCTAATCCATCTGATTTTGCTTGGTCGTGAATAGATCTCGCTAACTCAACATCTACATCGATATCGTAATTGTATCTGAATAGGTTTGGAAAAATTGGGTCGACGCTTTTTGATTGAAATTTTTCAACACCGAGGAAATGAGTCCCGATATAAGTTTGCCAGTGCGGAGACATGATCACAATAACATCATAATCGATATCTTTGATAGATTCTCGCAGACGTTCATATCCCCATCTCAACTGCTCCCAACCACCTTCAGAATTAGGTTCGTTTTGAGAAGGATTCTCAGCATAAACGAGGTGTGGGGGATGTGGGGCCAGACAAGCCGCCACGATACTGCCTTTCGCCATGTCTGTGCGACATAGTTCCGCATCTTCTATGATTCGCTTCATACTGGCAGGACCATGGGAGACACTAGCGACCTCAAATTCCGCCATGTCCTGTGGCCTACAGTTTTTGGAGTAGTTTTGATTTCATTGTGTGCAGCAAGCCTTTCAGTACACCGATTCCCACCTATGATTTTGTGCCTAATCATTTCTGTTTTTACTGCCCCTCTCCTGTGTAAGATTACAAACGCTGGGGAAATTAAGGACCACGCTGTTGGTGTTGGTCTGGTTTGCATACCGATGGCTATCGTTTGGTCACTTGGTTCTAATTATTTCAATATCGCAATACCATTCATGGTGTGGGTTTGGCAATCCGCGTCTTGGTCAAAGACCAATCAACCGCCAATAAAATACGGCGTTTGGCACGGATTTGGTATTGCTTTCAGCATCATTCCAGGTGCTATGCTTTTTGATGCAATTTTCTAATATGATTCTTCATCATTCGGGAAATCCTTCGACCTCACATCTGTGCAGTACTGTTCAACTGCGGAAGTGATTTGATTTTCGAGGTCAAGATATCTTCTTAGGAATCTTGGACTGAAGTCTGTTGTAATTCCTAACATATCATGCAAAACCAGTACTTGACCGTCGCAATCAGCACCTGCGCCTATTCCAATAGTTGGTATTGCAATGGATTCACTTACTTGTTTTGCTAAGTGAGCTGGTATTTTCTCAAGAACGATTGCAAAGCATCCCGCCTCTTCTAATATCTTAGCGTCAGAAATTAACTTCTCAGCTTCCTCTTCTTCCTTGGCACGCACAGTATAAGTTCCAAATTTGTATATCGATTGTGGAGTCAATCCAAGATGACCCATGACTGGAATTCCAGCGGTAAGGATTCTTTCTATGCTTCCAACAATTTCTGAACCCCCTTCTAATTTTACGGCGTGACCTCCTGATTCTTTCATTATTCGAATCGCACTTTCCAATGCTATTGCTGAATTTCCTTGATATGAGCCAAACGGCATATCAACAACGATTAGTGCTCTATCTACTGCTCTCTCAACACATTGTGCATGGTAAATCATGTGGTCGAGACTCATCGGAACGGTTGTATCTCTTCCAGCCATAACATTAGATGCTGAATCTCCAACAAGAATTACATCTACTCCGCCTCTATCAACAAGTTTTGCGAGGCTGTAATCATATGCGGTTAACATAGTGATTTTTTCACCAGCACGCTTCATTTCCTGAAGCGTATGAGTCGTGACTTTCTTCGCTTGCCCATGTACGGACATAGTTATTCCACAGGTGCTACGGTTTTCAATCCTCGCTAATGTAAATTGATTCATATCTTAATGACATCAAGTTGCTCAAGTAGCATATCATAGAGTATTTGCCCATCATCGCACTCAAGCATCTCGTATCTTATTTCTGGGTCGCTAACGGTCATAGCAGCTAAACTGTATACTGTGTTGGGATTATTGTACATAATAGCGGAAACTTGATTTTCAACCCACTCATCAAAAATCGCTTCATCTAATCTCATTAATCTACCAATTTTGCTCAAT
>JAPOHM010000046.1 GCA_029979405.1 Methanobacteriota archaeon | reverse complement strand
CGAACACAGAGATGCAAATCAGATACCTCCTTCTGAGGAATGGGAGCAGTTCTTGGAATACGGTTTACAGGGAGTAACCATTCCAGAAGAGTATGGTGGGAATCCACTGGATGATATTTCTGAATCAATAATTGTAGAAGAATTAGCAAGAGTTGACCCATCATTCGCCGTTATGTTTTGTGTTCATGTCGGATTATGCGCTAAAACTATCGCACTACACGGAAATGAAGAACAGAAACAAAAGTACCTCTCTAGACTCGCAGCAGGAGAAGTAGGTGCCTACTCACTTTCAGAGGCAGGCGCTGGAACGGATGCAGCGGCCATGGTCTGTAAAGCAAAACTGTCGGATGATGGCTCACACTACATCTTGAATGGTGAAAAGATGTGGGTCACAAATGGTGCACAAGCCCAGATCTATGTTCTGTTTGCAAAAGATGTTGACCATCCCGATTATGGAGTGAAAAAGCATGGAGGGACGACTGCGTTCATAGTAGAGCAATCATTTGATGGATTCACTGTGGGCAAGAAAGAAGACAAACTCGGAATAAGGTCTTCAGATACCTGTACTCTAATTCTCGAGAATTGTAAAGTTCCCGTAGAAAACGTACTGAAAGGAAGTGGCAAAGGGTTCGCAATCGCAATGAATGCTCTTGATAACTCAAGGATTGGCATAGCTGCACAAGGGCTTGGAATTGCCCAAGGTGCTTACGAAGCGGCTTTGAAGTACTCACATGAAAGGGAAGCATTCGGTAAGCCAATCGCTCATCACCAAATGATTACAGCGTACTTGGCAGACATGGCTACAAAAATTGACGCTGCCCGATTATTGGTATACAAAGCGTCATGGGCAAAACAAGAGCACTACGAGAACGGTGGGCCAAGGCATACAAAGGAAGCAAGTATGGCAAAGCTGTATGCTGGCGATACAGCAATGTGGGTTTCTGAGAGAGCAATCCAGGTATTAGGAGGATATGGCTACACTAAGGAGTTCCCCGTAGAGAGATTCTTCAGAGACGCAAAGATAACACAAATCTATGAAGGAACACAAGAAGTGCAAAGAATCGTTATCGCAAGGGCTATACAGCCTTAGAAACAAACTAAAATTAGACTACTGATCATCAATTACAGATTTAGCAATTTGACGAATATCTGCGTCATAT
The DNA here is from genome assembly GCA_029979405.1 of Methanobacteriota archaeon. The sequence continues at coordinate 8,133 of JAPOHM010000046.1, read as the reverse complement.
TGGGTGAATTCCGGCATTTCCATTGGGTCAATACCATGAACTGCGTGAAGCCAAATCAGTGTCCCAGTATCGACGAGAATGTCTCCCGCATGTCCCTTGTCATCGGTGAAGAGTGAGGTCGCCCTTGGCCCCTGAAGCCGCTCCACGTCTCCATCAAGATCTCCTGCTTCGAACATTTCTCGCATCTCATAAGCAAGGGCGCCATGATGGAAGGTGAAAACATCTGTACCGGGATAATCTGCACTTAGATCGTCGGAAAGGTTGCCCCAATACGGATAGAGGTCGAGCGTTGAATCGGTTGCATACTCGCTCGCATTTTCGTATTCACCTGGGAAATCCTTCCACGGCATGGCCAAACCGATGCGTACGTTAGGATTCTTCTCAACGGCGTAATCTGTGAAATTCCATACGGCTTGATCTGTATCACGCGTTTGTATGAATTCTGGTGAGCAACATATCATAATCAAAACGTCAATTTCGCCTGTATCAAGGAAGGCTTTGATGTTCGCTTGGTGTTCAGCGTCATCCCATAACAAGCCTGGTGAACCGGATTCACCTCCACTAAATTCGATGTATTGGGCGTGATCGGCCTCGCCCGCAGTATGCGCATAATCCTCTAACAATTCTGCAAACTTACGGCCAAAGCTATGACCGATATAGAGGACGTTATAATCTTCTGAATTTACCTCTACTGGGTCTCTGTCCATCACAGAATCTCCACCATTACCTCCACGACCTAAACATCCTGATAATGAGATAGATATCATCAGTAACACAGAAAAAATGGCTAGTTTTTTGTTCATGAACATATTACATTCTGAATGGTTTATATTTGCTTTGTAACAATGATGTAACTTGTAAGTTTAACAACAGGAATTCTTCATTTTCCTACTAATTTTTGTTGTAGAAATTCTACACCTGAAAAACAATATCATAAGTATGTGGACTTAGTTTTCAAACTAATGCGAACCGCAGTTATACTTGTCTGTTTGTTGACGATTTCAACAATTCCAGCGGTTACTGCCGAAAATAATTCTGAATCTACGGTAATAACTGTTGATAGTACTAACCTACGTTTCAGTCCGTCTTCCGTTACGATAAACGAGACAGAATCTGTCAGATTTTTCTGGGATGGTCAATTCCTTCCGCACAATGCTGTTGAAGAAAACGGTGTCTTTGATTCAGGCGATACGCAAACCGATGAGGATTACACCTTCATATTCATCAAGGGATTAAATGGCACATTCACTTATTATTGTGAACCACACAGGAGTTTAGGTATGGTGGGAACGATAACTGTAACTCCAATAGAGGATTCAAACGAGACGAATCAAACAGATAATCAGACGGTGATAGATGATATGGAAGAGGATGAATCCTTTCTCCCCTTTTTACAATTCCCAATATTCATGTCAGTCTTGATAATTGCCTCGCTGTTCAATAGAATCAAAGCAGATGAGTAGCATCAATCACGCAACGCTTCAAGCTCGGCATGTAATCAGATATTATGCCCTGAATCTCAACAATAGATCCTTCCTTGTATTCCAGAATGATTTCATCCATTGATTTTGGTATTCGTACCACTCCTTCAAATGGACCACCGTCTATCAGGCCATGAACTGATTGCCCGCCTCGATAATCAGGATTCCCCAGTAAAGTTCTTTCAAATTTGGAAATCTTGAAACTAAACTTATATCCGTGGGTTTGGTTTTCCAATATTTTTCTCCTATCACTGCTTAGGACTGCTTCAGATAGTTCGACTATATATCTTTCAAAGTCTGTATCAATATCTGGGGTTAGTTCGTAGAAATCTTCTTTTGGAACTTCTATCGATGTAATTTCATCTTGATATGTTTCGGTTGATTCTATCCCCTCAACGATTTCCTCAGTAGATTCGATATCGGAGGTTTCCTCTTCAATAATCTCTGTGATTTCGACATCTTCAGAAACCACTTCTTCAACGGATTCTTCTGTTACTATTTCTTCCTCGATTAATTCTTCGTCAAGGATTTCTTCCTCATACTCGATTCCCAACTTGTCCCAAAGAAGATTCAATTCACTTACGCTTAACTTTTTATCCTTATCAACGTCAAATTGTGAAAGTGTATTTTGGATTAGGAATACAGGGATAGTCATTCCAATTGCAGCAGTAAGAGCGCCAGCTATTTCCATTGCATCTAAAGAATCGTCTTGATTGAGATCAGCTAATTCAATAAATCCTTTTGGAGTTAAGTTCCGCTTCCTGATTTCCTTTGACAGCTGGTCTAACAAAATATCGTTGACCTCGTTAGAATCAGATTCTAAAACTTCATCAACATCGACGTTTAGTTCATCGCCAATCTTATCTTTAGCGACCTGTTTTATTTGCTCAACCTTACTCTTCACAGTCACAGGTTCAGGAATATCAATCATTGCAGCAGTGCTTGCTGTGCCGCCAAGTAGCAGTGCAGACGCGGCTAATTCAGAATTTTCTAAAGCCTCTATTTTTTGCATAGCACTGCCGCTTGTTATTCCATATGCATTTGATAAAATGTCTAATTCATTGTCTTCAAGAGTAGTTAGTGATTTTCCATCTCTTACTTCTTTAATTACGCGAGAGAGAATCTGATTATCTTGTGAGTTGTAAGCAATAGAACCGCCTTGTTCTGCGCTTGCACCCCAAACCCACTGACCTGCTTCATTTTGTACAAGTTTAACAGATCCCTGGTCGAACCCCGTATTCTGAACCGCCTGCATGCCACCTATTGCGAGAAAAATTGCTCCCAAAAAACAGCAACCAAATCCTAATGGGGGGAAAATTATGGTGAAAACAAAACCCAATCCAATAAATGTCCAACCCAGATTTGCTGCCCACTTAGAATCGGACATGCCTATTCCACTGGTTAATTATCAATAAACTGTGTTACTATGGCCAGACAAGACTCGGCCACTTACTTTCATCGCCCACATCCCAAGGAAGCGTGCACAAAATAGATTCAACTTCATCAAATGAAGTATATCCTCTTTCAATTTGAATTCTGTATAACCAATCTTTCAATTTACCTAATTTTACTCCAGGTCGCAAACCTGTTCTTTGCATTATCCAATTTCCATCAACTATTGGTTGGATATCAATAGGGTGCTGAATAGATTTCTCTATATTTTCGTGAGAAAAACCCAACGCACGATGAAGTTCTAAATGCGACTCAACATCTTCTCCAATTATCTTTCTATAGAGTCTTAGGTCGCCTAATTCCGGTGCTTTACCAATAATCGAATGAAGTAAAAAAGTTCTTTTAGAAGTAAAATTAGAAATTTTTAATCTCTTCAGAATTTCTTCTACCTTGGTAGATTTTGTTTTTGATAATAGTAATGCTAATCTAGATTCTAAATCGAATGATAACTCACATAGTTTCGATATTAAATCATCATTTATCGACTCCTGTAATATTGCAAATAATATTCCGTCCTGATTCATCCTATTGACTACGTGCGCAGCATTTTCTCCGAGAATAATTCTCGAGAACTCCGCCCAAATTCTCTCAACTGAAACGAGACTCAACATGGAACGATTATCGATTAATGCTGTGGATAAAGCATAGTCTGGCTCCCAAATGCCACTCTTATTCCGGTCCATGAATCTGTAAGCACGCATTATTCTAAGGCCATCCTCTGCTAATCGTTCATGAGCATCTCCTACTGCTTTTAGCACACCCATTTTTAGGTCTGCAACACCATTATATGGGTCAAAGAGCAATTCTCTTTCTAAATCATAAGCCATTGAATTAATCGTAAAATCACGCCTTGAAAGGTCGATTGCGAGGCTACTCCCCCAGTTTACAATCTCCGGCCTTCTACCATCGCCATAATCCATTTCAGTTCTCAATGTAGTGACTTCAAAGAATGAATCTCCTGATTTCACAGTTATGGTTCCGTATTTTTCTCCAGTAGGTATAGTTTCATCAAAAATTGATTTTACTTCTTCTGGCGTAGCTGTTGTGCACAAATCAAATTCATCTGGCACATCATTAAGCAAGCAATCCCTGACGGCACCGCCTACAATCCACGCGCCGAATCCATTTTTAGAAAAATTATCGATTACCTTAACCAATTCATCATTAGAAGGAATCAAATCAGGGAATGAAATGCCCTCTAAATCGGCAAATCCATTATCCCTCATGTTTCACTCCAGTATGAAACTTAGCAAAGAATTATCCCAAACCTACGATTCGTATGATATATGTCGTGGGAGGCCGATGATGTTACACTCGTATCTATTTCTTGGCTAAAACCTCATGAAGAAATTAAAATTAAAAATCGTGATAAGTTGTTAGAGATGACAAAAAAATGGGGAGGTTTTACCAAACCAATTCTGGTTGACAAAGAAACTGGGTCAATTTTAGATGGCCATCATAGGCATTCAGTCGCAATATGTTTGGGGTTGAATCGCGTACCTGCAATATTAGTTGATTATTTGAATGATGAGTCTATTTCAGTCGACGTTTGGCCAAATTGTGGCGTTGAAAACATAACAAAGCAAGACGTTCTTGACATGTGCAATAGTTCCAATCTTTATTCACCGAAGACTAGCAAACATACAATCCAGCATGACCTTCCTCCAATACACGTAACCTTAGAGGAATTATCTAAGGCAGAATGATCATTGCTTTGTCATAGAAACGGATTTCCAGATTTTATTTCCTTTCCCTTCTAATTTGACCTTGTAATTTGGGTTTTCAGATGGAATTACGTTTACCGTTTTTAGAACCCCTTCTCTGCAAATTACCATTTCTACATTCTTCCCAATTTTACCATATACAGAGGAATTCAAATCAGATCCAGATTTTATTCTGAGGTTATCAATTGCAATAATTTCATCTCCGGTGTGGACAAACTCTCTGCATGGTGAGGATGAATGATGTGTGGATACTTTAACCACACCGTGACTAACTGATAGATTCAAACCTAACCATCCCCCTTTGTATTCTTTGTCTGGCATCATTTTCATTCCAATTGTTTTGACAGCTTCTTCAATTGCCATCGAATCACGTTCACCTACCAGTCTATCCAAGAAAGAGCCTAATCTTCTTCCGCCCTCTATGTTTACAATTTCCCGTTTAATGTCTGAATGGGAAATTCCAGGATTGTCTGTTCCAATGTGGTGCTTATTATACAAGTTGACAAGTACATCATCTAGTCCAAATTTACCTTTGGACCTCTTACGTAGTTCAACGTCTAAGCAGAAAACCGCCAACTCTCCTTCAAGATAGTAGGATATGTGTACTTCACGACTGTAACTATTCGGACAATATAGGTGAATCCAAGCATCGTTACTGCTCTCTTGAAGTGATTCATGGGCCATTCCATTTCTTTGCAAGTGTCTCTTTAGCTTACGAGTCCAGTCTTTTCTGTAATCTTCTTCTGACCATGCCCCGCTTCGTAAGCAAATGACATCACCCAACCAAGAAGTTAATCCTTCAAACCACCACAATAAGTCTGAATGAACTTCTTTTTGGAGGTCATAATCTAAGAAATTCTTCGGTCGTAGTCTCTTTACGTTCCATTGATGTAAAAATTCATGGCTAAATAAGGAAATAAGGTCTCTCCAATCGTCTTCATTTCCTTCTTGTAATGCCTTTCTTGGCATCATAGAGGTTTGACTCCTTAGATGCTCAAGCCCACCCCTGCCGGATTCTGTGAGGTGAAGAATAGTGAAGTATTCCTTCCATTCAGGAGTTCCAAATAATGCGTAGTGTTCTCTTACAACCTTCTCCATGCTGGACAGGAATTCATCGGTTCTCGACAAAGAATTTTCAAATCCACCAGAATCCCAGATTTTGAGGTATTGCTTACATCCATCGACTTCAAATGAGTACATTTCATTTGCATTGGATTCCATAATTCCATCCAATAACTCATCTCTTCCATCAGCGTACCATTCGCCTTCTTTCCCTGGTAATTGTGTTGCAGTTGTCCATTCTTTTGGCTTATCAAGAGTTACTTTGTGTCTTAAATCCAATCGGGATTTTTCTATTCCTCTGGAAGGAATAATCCAAGTGTAAGGAGGCATCATGTGTAAGTGTGATGCGTCAAAATGATTTGCTCTACATGTCATTTCTGCGGCTAAAAGGCGATAATTTATCGCCACGCTGTTAGCTTTTTTCACACCTTGAATTCTTACCCCATCTACATCGACTCTCTTTACTGTCGCATCGTTACCATCGATAGTCGCGGTTAGGTCGGTAAGATGTTGAATAGGCTCTCTGATGAAATATGAGCCGGGGACCCATCTGGGGAATCGCAACTCAAGTATATTTTCGGAGAATGGCCCCTCGACCGTAATTGTAACTCTGAATCTTCTACTTGCTCCTTCATTTGCATCGATATGGAAATGTAGACCTGAATTCATTCTTCCTCACCTGTTAGTTCATAGTAGGAGGCAGATAAGTTAATGGCAGAAATTTTTACTAATTCATGTGAATTTTCTTTCAACAGTTTTACTTTGTTTAGATCGATTTCAGTTTTACCTTCCATTTGTTCAATCAATTTACTGCGAATTAGTGGTGGAATTTCGATGTTTTCTATTAGATTCCACCTTAGTTCATTTGATTTCTTGTCATATCTTCCTCTCAGCCACTGTGCTATTATTTCTGGATTGTGAGAGGCTATCAAACTGATTCTATCATCTACATCTTCTATAGTCTCTTTAACCAATTTTGAAATGTTCTTTCTTACCTTTGGGCTACTGTCATTGAGTGCTGAAATCATTAAATCTCCACCCTTTTGAATCGCAAAATTGGAGGCCTCTCCTCTCAATATTTCGTCCTTTGATTCGAGTAATAAAGCTATAAATTCATCCCCTATATTCAGGTTTAAACGAGAAGCATTGTGTAGTGCTTTGGTAATTACTGAGGGGTGTGGGTCCTGAATTAGTTTTGATACTAAATTAGAATCATCACTGTGCTCGGCAACTATACTTCGAACAGAATGATGCGAGTCTTCGGACATTCTTTGGTGTAAGGTCTCATCATCCACCAGAATTTTGGAAGCAAATGCTCTTACTATGTGGTCGTCATCTTCAAATAATTCCATTGCAATATCAACATCCCTAATCGATTGTAATATCTCGGCTGCTATTCGTTTGTCTACTTCCATTAGTGGACGAATGTCATCTCCAGTGCTAGCCCACTTACGGTGCGCCTCAATCGCTTTGCTTCTGAACCACTGGTCCTTATCCGTAAGAAGGTTTACAAAACCTTTCAGTGCCCTTGGGTTATCAAAATCAAAGAGATTTCTAACAGCCCTCCTCCTTGTCGATTGGTCTTTATTCTTCAGTCTAGAAATTTCCCCCTCGACAGTAGCCATTTTCGCACCTCATTCTATACTGATAAAGAACATGATATATCCATTTGCATTTCACCAATCAATGTAATCTATTGGTAGCAATCAATCCACCAAGGAATCCTCCAACAAAAAATCCTAGTACAGTTGAAATTAGTAGATTTGGAATCATTTCATTGAAACCAATTGTGCCAAGAAGAATCAATGGTGGACAGATCATCAAAATTTTGGTAATAATCGAATTTCTATCTACCTCAATTATTGGATTGACATGAATCGACTTGGCTTTTTTCTGTACTCGATTTTCAACAAATCGCTCATTCAATATTTTCAGAACACGATCACGCAAATCTGTTTCGTGTTTTGAGAATCTGAAGATTATCTTACAATCAATCTCATTACTCGCTATTTTTTCAATAATCAACAATGGATTGGAAGAATTACTGAGTGTGATAAGGACTCCGCTTCCACTATCTCTAACGTGAGATAGAGCCCTCCAGCTACCTACGCCTTCGTTATAATTAGAAAGTAATTCTCGATATTTCTCTACGAAAACTACCGAACTTTCAACACCCCTTTTTCTGCCATTTGCTAGAATTGGGGTCAAAATTAACGCAGATAATACAATCACTGAGCCCCATGTGACAAAGGCTTCAAGAAAATATTCAGTGCCGATGCTCGATAGAATTCCAATAGTTATCATGAACCCTGAGTACAGGCCTAACACGATAGAAGCGGAGAAGGCTCTGCGCCAACCCACCTTCTCTTCCATGTACGGGGCTAATCATGATATGACAAAATATATCCGCTAAT
>JAPOHM010000043.1 GCA_029979405.1 Methanobacteriota archaeon | reverse complement strand
TAAAAGAAAGTGGTGATGATGATGACCCAATAAACGAAGTCCCCCCTGAATGGAGAAGTTTCTCATTTGTTGGTTGGAATTCATTTAGAGATGCACATGAGTATGAGAATGTCAAACAAGTTACATTTTCAGTAAGCTTGGATTCACCAGAGATTTCTTCGAGTATTTTTGGTGGAAACCAAGTACAACATTTTCATCTAGTAGTAGATAATACAAACAATTCACATACGAGCGATGCGTTGCCTGAAACAACAATCGCAGCTTACATTTCCGTAGTATCTGAAGAACGCTCAACAGTTCTTCCTCCTTGGACAGTATCAATTGCTTGTTGTGGAATGGTGCTTGGTTTGTTTGCAGTGCCAATTCTTTTGAATAAAAAATACATGAATTTTGGAGTTAGTTTGGTACAAACAGGTAGCCAAATTCAGTCTGAGATGATACCATCTCTCGAGCAAAACAGCACGATTAGTACTCAAGAAGAGTCCAAGCGTCGCGAAGATCTCTGACGTTTACGAGGCCTCTTTCTGATAGTTGGAAATCATTTTGCAAAGTAGCATAAACCAAACTTTGGTCCAATATAGGTGCATGGATTCTTGCCCAGTCTCCTCCAGAGTTAAGTGCCATTAGTGAATGTGACAGTCCTTCTCCCTTTAGTTCGGAAGCGGCTTCAACAATCTGAAGAGCGTCACCATGGCTTCTTGCGTTTCCACAGAATTTGACGAGATCTCCAGATTTTTGATTATCTCTAACCAGAGAGACAATTTCACTTGAGTTTGGGATTCCGTTGATGTCATGTTTGGAGGCAACAACCTTACAACCATTTTCTGAAGCCATATCCATCAATTCTTTACGTGCCTTCTCGTCAATCGATAACTCCAAATCAACCCAGCTAACTCCAGATTGAATTGCTTTAGTCAGGACTTCTATCCTTTCTGAATCGATACCGGGGAAGAATCCTCCCTCAGAAACAGGTCTAACAGTGAAAATAACCGGGAGTGGTACTCCTTCTTTTAGGTTTGAAATTGAGGATTCAATGTCGACTTCAGAGAAATTCTTTGTGTCCCATTGATTTTCAGGAGGCATTTGCGGAACCTCGCCTTCCTCTTCTTCACTGATTGTAGGATCTGGCTTGTTTAGGAACAATCTGTCAAATCTAACTTCTACCATGTCAGCGCCAGCAAGGTTTGCTCTCGCGGCTTCTTCGATCATTTCATCAACGGTTATTCCGTCAAGCGACACACATATTTTTGGGTCAGCCATGCTTTTGGCGACCCACACTCCTTCATTAACGCTTACGATTGGAATATGAACAAAATCAATCCCGAAAAATAGCGAAAATATTCCTCAGGATGGATAATTTATGTAGCTAAATCTGCCGAAAAAAAGTTGATGTTTGGCTATGTTCATATACCTCCTACAATAGCATCAATATAGAGGTTGGGAAATATATTCTTTTCAAATGACTGGGCGCAAATTAGCACCAAAATCTAATGAAATTTTCAGTCGGAAAAAATAAACTTGAAAATAGCAATAAATTATTGATAAAAAGTATATATTTTCAACATAATTAGGTGAAATAATGTCTGACACATATGGAGCACAATCCATCCAAGTTTTGGAAGGGCTTGAAGCAGTAAGAAAAAGACCGGGGATGTACCTTGGTGACCCACACGACGGCTCCGCTTTACACCATTGTATATGGGAAGTAGTCGATAACGCCGTAGACGAGCATCTCGCAGGTCATAATCCACAGATTGACGTAGTTATTCACGAAGATGGCTCATTATCCGTAGTAGATTATGGGCGAGGCATTCCAGTGGGAATCCACGACGAGTATGGCATTTCTGCTGCAGAAGTAATCATGACAAAACTACACGCGGGAGGTAAATTCGACAACAGTTCTTACAAGGTATCAGGTGGACTTCATGGAGTCGGGGTATCAGCTGTAAATGCTGTTTCCGAGTTCCTCGAAATGACTATTGAAAGAGATGGCAAGAGATATTTTCAGAGGTATGAAGCAGGGGTTCCGGTAAATAGTATCGAGGAAGTAGGCGTTTCTGAATCAACTGGAACGACAATAAAATTCAAGCCTGATCTTGGAGTATTTACTACAGTTATCGAATTTGATTTAGACATAATTAATACCAGATTGAAGGAAACGGCATTCCTTAATGCAGGGCTGAAAATAGTAATCAAAGACGAAAGAGACGCAGATGATTTGGTATTCGAACATGAATACAATGGTGGGATAAGCGAATTTGTATCTCAAATCAATGCAAATAAGGCAATTTTACACGACCAAATAATCCACATTTCAGGTGAGAGAGAGGTTGAAATCGGCCCAATTTCAGTTGAAATCGCTATGCAGTGGTCCGATGCCTACAGTGAATCTATACAGTGTTATACCAACATAATTCGAAATAGAGATGGAGGGACTCACCTATCTGGGATGAGGGGTGCGCTGACCAGAACTCTGAACAGTTACGCTCAATCTCGTAAACTTCTGAAAAATATTTCCAGCCTTTCAGGCGATGATGTTAGAGAAGGATTAGCTGCCATAATTTCTGTAAAGCATCCCGACCCGTCGTTTTCGAGTCAAACCAAGGACAAATTAGTCAGTAACGAAGTTCAAGGTATCGTTGAAAGCATTGTAAACGAAAAATTAGGAGAACATTTTGAAGAGAATCCGAATATAGCAAAGTCGATTGTCGAGAAAGCAGTCCTCGCATCTAAAGCAAGAGAGGCTGCAAGGAAGGCGAGGGACCTCACCAGAAGAAAAGGGGTTCTTGAGGGTGGAGGCTTACCAGGAAAACTTGCAGACTGTCAATCAAGAAACCCCTCGGAATGTGAAATTTACTTAGTGGAAGGGGATTCTGCAGGAGGTTCTGCTAAGACTGGTAGAGACCGGAGGACACAGGCGATACTTCCATTGCGAGGTAAAATTCTGAATGTGGAAAGACAACAAAGAAATTTAGCAAAGGTATTCCAAAATAACGAAATTCAAACTATCATCAAAGCACTCGGTGCCGGGGTAGGCAATGGCGAGGATGATGAAGGAGCATTCGACCCTGAAAAACTAAGATACTCGAAAATCATCATTATGACTGACGCAGACGTTGACGGAGCTCACATCAGGACATTGATTTTGACCTTCCTATGGAGGTTTATGAAGAGAGCTATCATGGAAGGACATGTTTACATTGCCCAACCTCCACTTTACCAACTATCAAAGGGGCGCCAATCCAAATATGCTTACACTGATGAAGAAAGAGACGTCATCATTGAAGAGATGAAAGGTGACAATCCTAATGCAAAGATTTCAATTCAAAGATACAAGGGTCTTGGTGAGATGAATCCCGATCAATTATGGTCTACTACAATGGACCCCGAGTTCAGGACTTTACTAAAAGTGACGGTAAGTGACGCAGAAGATTCTGATCGCTTGTTTGAGATATTGATGGGAGAAGATGTATTTGATAGACGGACGTTTATCGAAAAGAATGCAAAGGAGGTGACAAACCTTGACGTCTGAAGAGGAAATACCCGATGAAGAAACATCAGCACCAGGTGGCGAATTATTGCCACGTAAACTAAACGACGAGATGAAGACTAGTTACATCAATTATGCAATGTCTGTAATCATTGGACGAGCTTTACCTGATGCGAGAGATGGACTAAAGCCAGTTCATAGAAGAGTTCTCTATGGTATGTATGAAGGTGGACACACCTCTGAAAAATCGTTTTCAAAATCAGCAAGATCCGTTGGTGAAGTAATGGGTAAATACCATCCTCACGGCGACCAATCAATTTACGACACAATGGTTAGGATGGCTCAAGAATTTTCATTGAGATATCCACTAATTGATGGACAAGGTAACTTTGGTTCAATCGATGGAGATCCTCCTGCTGCAATGAGGTATACTGAAAGTAGATTGGATAAGTTGTCCAAGCACATGCTTGAGGACATTGATAAAAATACAGTAGAATTCGAGCCAAACTTTGATGATTCGGAAATGGAACCATCGGTATTGCCTTCTCGATTACCTAATCTTATCTTGAATGGAAGTGATGGTATTGCGGTTGGTATGGCCACAAAAATACCTCCTCATAACCTGACTGAGGTGTCCGATGCGATCAAAATGCATGTTGGACAAATAATCGAAGATGGAGAAGATTCAGGCAATCCTGATGAATTACCAAGCATTTCGATTTCAGAGTACATGGAACACGTCAAGGGACCAGATTTCCCTACAGGCGCAACGGTTTACGGTCTTGATGGAATAAATGACATGTATGCGACAGGGCAAGGAAAATTCCACATAAGGTCGACTTGTGAAGTAATTGATGATTCGAACGGGAAATCGATTGTAGTTCATGAAATTCCTTACCAGGTAAAGAAAGCTGCAATGCTTGAACACATTGCAGATTTAGTTTCAAGGGAACAAGTAAAAGGAATCAGAGATATTCGAGATGAATCCTCAAAAGAAGGAATTAGAGTAGTAATTGAGGTGAAAAATAATGCTGACCCACATGCAGTACTAAATCAATTATACCAATCGAGTAGGCTTCAAGAATCATATTCAGCCAATATGATGGGAATCATTGACGGAAGACCTGTTTTGCTTACGCTTCCTGTAATGATTCACACTCATGTAAGGCACCGAGAGAGTGTTATAGAGAACAGAACACAGTTTAATCTTGACAAGGCAGAGGCTAGAGCACACATTCTCGAAGGTCTGGTCAAGGCTCAAGACAGAATCGATGACGTCATTGCCGCCGGTAAGGCCTCAGAATCAAAGGAACATTTCGAGAGGGTCTTGAGTGGTTCGGACACAATCTCCGGAATTGCTCCATTCAGTTTCTCTGAAGCACAATCAAAAGCGATTGCAGAAAGAAGACTCTACCAATTATCTCGATTAGACGTAAATAAAGTACAAAACGAGTATGAGGAACTACAAATCACAATTGCTGATTTGAAAGACATCCTTGCTTCGAGAAGAAGAAGGTTAGATATTTTGTTGGAAGAACTATCCGAACTTGTTGAGAAACACGGTGATGATAGAAGAACTCACATCGACCCAATGCCACTCTCTATGGACCGTGAGGACCTAATAGAAGAAAAGGCGATTGTAATTACACTTAGTGAAGATAATTATGTCAGGCACACACCTGTTGATGATTTCAGAACACAAAATAGAGGCGGGAAAGGACTCAAAGGAGTGACGACAAAGAATGAAGACACTCCACAACTAATTTTGTCCTGCTTCAGTAAAGATAGGTTACTAATTTTCACAGATCAAGGCAGAGTATACGGGCTAAAAGCATGGGAAATACCGATGGGAAGCAGACAATCCCGTGGAAGTCACATCAGAAATTTACTTGAGAGCATACGAGATGAAGAAAATATTGTTACAATATTGCCATTATCGAAATCACTACTTGATAGTCCAGAAGGAAATTACTTAATGTTTGCAACCAAGTTAGGGCTGATTAAGAAAACAGCCCTCTCAGAATATGTGAGAATAAATCGAAATGGGAAATATGCGCTAAGATTCAAACTCGATGGCGACTCACTTGTAAACGTGCGTTCAGCTACTGATGACCATAGCATAGTCATGATTTCCTCAACAGGGTATGCTTCTAGATTCACCTGTGCCGCAATAAGAGCATCCGGTAGAGTCTCAGGTGGCGTATACGGAATAAAAGTCGCAGATAGAAAGGGATCAGGTGGCGGATTTGTTGTTGGTATGGTCGCCATGAAAGAGGATGATGAGCAAATTCTGACCGTATCTCGACTTGGAATGGGTAAGAGAAGTAGGCTGGGTTCGGGTGACCGGACGCCTCTATTGGATTCAGAAGGAAATATCCGAACCAACGATGATGGTGAAACAAGGTACACCACCGATGGCTATAGACAGACAAGGCCTGGGGCTAAGGGCGTTAGAACAATGAAATTGGATGATGAATTCAACGACTCAATTATCAGTGTTAGAAAAATACCCAACCCAGAAGATCACCTATTCCTGCTTACCAAGAAGGGTATGATGATTCGAATCGAGGTTTCACAGACAAAAGAAACTTCAGGAAAGGCAACTCGAGGAACGAGGGTTATGGAATTAAGAAATAAATCAAAGGATGGTTATGACGATGAATTAATTTTCAGTGCCCGCCTACCTGCAGAATTGATTGAAGACTCAAAATCTCCTGAAGAACAATTTGATATTATTGACATAAATCAAGATGGGATAATCGATAAAGAAGAATTTGTAGCAGCAGTTGAAGCAGGATTACTTGATGAAGAAGAATAATCAAATTGTCCGACGGGTTCAAATTTAATTCACGAGTGTCCTGCTACATAGGGCCCTCTGTTTGGTGATAATATGGATGAACAAAACCTGATTTATGATTGGAATGTAATCAATTACGATTATACAAGAGATGCCAATAATCATCCTCACGATGTTTGGTTTGATGATGAAACATTGAGGGATGGATTACAAAGTCCAAGCGCTTTAAACCCCTCTATAGAACAGAAAACAGAACTCCTTACCTATATGGAAAAACTAGGAATCCAGAAGGTGGATTTGGGATTGCCAGGGGCTGGCCCATTCCATCTTGACCACATTGACTCAATGCTAACATTTATTCGAGAAAATGATTTCAAAATCAGACCAGGAGCAGCTGTACGTACTTTGATGGGAGATATTGAACCTCTAGTAGATCTCCAAAGTAAACATGAAATGCAAATCCAAGCGAGTGCCTTCCTTGGAACTAGTCCAATTCGCCAGTTTACAGAAGGCTGGACGATGGAAAAACTAGTGTCGACTATGGAAAAAGCCGTAAGTTATGCCGTTGATAATGACATTCCTGTGATGTTTGTTACCGAAGATACAACCAGGTCTAAACCGGAAGATGTCAAGTTAATTTACCAAAGGGCAATGGAACTTGGAGTAAGAAGGATATGTGTATGCGACACCTGCGGTCATGTAACTCCTAATGGAGTCAAACAGTTGTTATCTTTCATAGATGAGGAAGTTATCAAAGATGCAGGGTTTAAGCGTAGAGATATTGAAGTAAACTGGCATGGTCATCAGGATAGAGGACTTGGTGTAGCGAACAACCTCGCTGCAGTTGAAGCCGGAGCCGATGTTATTCACGGAACTGCACTAGGAGTAGGCGAAAGGGCAGGAAATGCTCCATTGGACCAAACTTTAGTCAATCTATCGCTTATGGGAGTTATCAATAACGACCTATCACTACTTTCCGAATACATGCAGAAAGCAAACGAATACATCAAAGTGCCACTGCCAAGAAATTATCCAGTGTTTGGACAAGATGCATTTGAAACTGGAACTGGAGTACACGCAAGTGCCGTGATAAAAGCAATCAAAAAGGGAGACAATTGGCTTGCTGATAGAGTTTACAGCGGTGTCCCTGCGGGAGACTTCGGCTTGAAACAGATTATCAGAATTGGACACATGTCAGGTCGTTCAAACATAATTCACTGGCTTGAATCACGTGGAATAGAGGCATCAGATGACCTTGTTGCTCATTTATTTGAAGTGGCTAAGAGCCAACCAAGGAACATGGACGATGAAGAAGTTCAACAATCAATAGACCAATTTAATGGAAATTAAGCCTCTCCTTGCTCGGTTTCATCGGCGTTAATTTTGTTCCATTCTGCATCAACTGAACCGCCTAACCACTCGCCCTCTACATCGATTTCGACCATTTCATCATCATGGTCTCGCCAAATTTCTTCGGCTTGACTACCATTCACGATAAGTACTCCTCTATCATCAATTTGTGACTTTAATAATTCTAGATGCTTCGTAACTGGCAAGATATGTCCTACGGGAGTGCCAGCGGTTACGAACGGGTTTGTTGCAGCGCAAATAATCAATCCATCTTCGGGTGCAACAATATCAACGTTTAATCCAGGGGTACCGGGGTCAGAAATTGTTGCAATTACATCACCCTTTTCTACAACACTTCCCGGTTTGATGAACATGTCCAATAATCCTCCCTCACCAGCTCTAAGCCAAGTAGAACCTCCTGCATTAAGTCTGAATCTGGGTCTGACAGGATTCTTTGGAATGACTTTCAAGGCTCTTAAAACATTCAAACAACCATGCAATGCAACCTTTACTGCAGTTTGGTCCAGTAAATTTGCTCCTCCTCCTTCATATGTTACTGCCGCAATATCAACTTCGTTTGCATACCTGCGTAAGCTACCTTTTGGAGGACGGCTATCCAATATAACCTCAATTCCGAATGCTTTTGCAAGAAGATGTGATTCTGGATGTGAGAGATCGGCCCTAATTTGAGGCATATTGGAGCGTCCTTCTGCTGCGCTATGTAAGTCGATAATGATGTCAGAACCTTCAATTATTTTCTTTCTTATTTTCCTTGCCACTCGAGATGTTGTGCTACCTTTCGAGGTTCCTGGAAATGCCCTGTTCAAATCTCTACCGTCGGGAAAATATCTAGATTTTTCTCGATAACCCGGTAAATTCAGAACTGGAATAATCCTAACAGTTCCTGCCATAAATGATGGGTCTAGAGCTCCTTCAGTTTCCGTAAATTTTGACGAGAGCAAGTTTGTACAAGCACTTGGCCCAGTTAGTTCGTCTCCATGAGTACCGCCGATTATTGTGACAACAGGTCCCGGTCTTTTACCGTGGAAGATAGTCACTGGGATTGGCCATGAATCACCCATTTCAACATCTAATAGTGGCATCATGATTGTTCGCATCTCACCAGGTCGAATTCTTTTCCTGAGATATCTAATCTCGCCCCAATCAGAAGACCTGTCCCATTCTGGTCTGCCTTCAGATTCATGTTCTTCAAGGGCTTTTTTTATGGCCAATCTCCTGGTTTTAGGTAGTTCGTGAGCGACTCTGACTCGCTTCTTCTCCCCGGCCATGAATTGCCATCGAGAATTAGGACATCAAGGTGCTGGCATTAGGTAAGCAAATCAACTGTCTTGTTCAGGCACAACTATGGAAGTCGGAGTGCAAAGGCAATATGCTCCAAGCTCGATATGTTTCGGATGCGGGCCCGCAAATGAGAAAGGCCTGCGAATAGATTCTCATCGTTGTGAAAACGGTCTTGAGTTATATTTTACCCCTTCAGATGAACACCAAGCATTTCCAGGGATGATAAATGGCGGAATAATCGGCTCTTTGATGGATTGCCACGGAAATTGGGCGGCAGCTATCGCTTTGATGGACAAAGACGGGGCAAATGAGCCACCATGTACTGTGACTGCAAATTATTCAATTTCATTACGAAGACCAACCCCTGCAGGAGCTGAACTTCACATTTTAGCAGAAATAGATGATTTACAAGATGATAGAGCAAAAGTAAGTATGACTCTTACCGCAGAAGGTAAAATTTGCGCAACAGGATCTGGACTTTTTGTTGCTGTTAAAGAGGGGCATCCCGCCTATCATCGGTGGTCTTGATGCCAAAACCCAACAAAATTCAACTTGAACAAATAGAAGAAATCAAGGAAATCGTGCTAGAAGTTATGTCTACAATGGAACTTTGGGAAGACCAGCAACTTACTGAATTATCAAAAATTAGTATTGGAGTATTACGTAAAAATGCAACTCAAAGACATGGTGTCACGAGATGGAAAAAAGGTGTTAGAGTTCCAAAATATCCTTCTGAGGTTGATGTCATCGACCTCCATCCACAATTGCTAACCGAAGATTGGAAACCTTACGCTGCATGGGTTTTACATCATGAATATGTACATGCCCTCGG
>JAPOHM010000235.1 GCA_029979405.1 Methanobacteriota archaeon | reverse complement strand
CCTATTCAAAAGCAGGCTGATTCTTAGCTTTGTACCGGGTAGCGTCTAAAATGACCCACGCAAAGCCCATTTAATCACCAATCTCATTCGCATGGGTATTCGGACAAACCCTCTCAAACTATCCAAATTCGATTATGCGGGGGAATGGTTTATTTTTCCATAGTTTAACAACCAATCATGCGAAATGACCAAATTTTTGTATTGATGCTTGTGATTTTATTGCCTATGTCTGGATGCTTTGACGGTGCAGTTGGCGATGCTGAAGCCGAGGAAGAAACTGTAGAGGAACCAGAAAACCAACTTCCTGTTTTTCATATTGCAGGAGTGGGTAGTTCTGATGAAACACGCTCAACTTACAACACAACAACTGGAGATGAAGAGACTAGAATGTATTACAGCATTTACAAATTTTGGTTCTCAGTATATGATGCAGATGGAAGCATAACACAAGTTGGGTTAGATATTGACCTAGATTCAGAAATTGATTATGAGTTTATAACAAATGGTAGTTGGTCAGATTTTTCATATCATGAAAGCTTTGGAATGGCCTGGAGTAATACTACAATGGCCAACCCAATAGGAAGTAGTCAATGGGGTCATGAGCCGATTTATTGTTTCCATAGATTCAGTTTAATTGCACTCGATAATGACGGAGGATTCACAGTTATTCCTTACACTCCATATGTTGGCAATAACCTAGGATGCGATGTTTCCATGGATGACTGATGCATAGGGCCCCCTATGTAATGCGGGCATTGTATAGGGTACCCTTCCAACTGACGGGTGTTGCAAGGGTGTCCAATTGAGACCCATGCAACCATCAAAATGATGATACGATATTACTTCCAGGACACTGCATGACCAAGATTACTGGAACTTGGTGCCCACAGTGCCAGAAAGGAACTAACCATCAAGATCGTATTATTGATGCTAAAATATCTCCCAGTAAAAATCGACAAGTGAAAGGTATGTGGATGATGCTAAAATGTATGGAATGTGGAGTTAAACACTCGGCTGGCTTCAAGATGTTTAGGGAATAGAAATATCAATATAGTTCCTGCTTTTAGAACGTTTTGACTGGACCTATCCACATAAACACGACAGAATATCATCGGTTTGTTTGCCGTTGCCTGTTGGTGGATAGGTCCTTTTTTTATTTTTCAAACTCACCAAAATTGGAACAATCAACTAATTGATTCGGATAAGTTGGATGGGTTCGTCCGATTACCCATTCAACTTCTAAAATCTGTCCAAAGGGTATTCAATGGGCCGATACAGTCGCTACGGACTCATGAGAAACTCACGATAGGGTATACAGAGGGTCACCCAAATCAAAAACCTTCTGCTTGTCTTCCTGCCGTTCTGTAATAATCTGCTCCAGATTCAGATTTATACCATTCATAGCCATCTGTTCCAACCGAAGTTGCTGGTGTCTCTTTGCTTGGTGCATCTGTATACATTTGAGGCGTATCAATTGCAGGAATGTCTTTTGCTGAATTTTCAACCAACATTGTTTGGTCTTCGGTAGTAATAGGTCCATTATCAAAAGCCAGATTTTCAAATCTATCATCGTATTCTGCTCGCATTCTTTCTAAACGGATTCCTTGGTGTGGACCAATGAGTTTGATCATTAATGCAAACTCCCAGCGCTTTGCAACTTCTTCTAATTCTTCACGACTATTTGCAGCCTTGAGGTCTTCCTCAAATCTTGCAGTTCTTGAATTTCTAGTAACTATTCCAAAACCAATCCAAGCAAATAGCGGGACTCCACCAAAGATACCAATCAAATCCCAAGCACCCAAACTGATTTCAGTGCCGGGAATGATAATTTCAAATCCTTCAATTGGTTTGCTCGAAGAAGATAATGGATCAGTCCCTTGCT
>JAPOHM010000121.1 GCA_029979405.1 Methanobacteriota archaeon | reverse complement strand
GTAGCGCCGTTAGGAAAATAAGAAAGCAGATGCCAAGATTTAGGGTCTAAAGTCTCGCTTTGCATTTCTACCTTGCAGGTTATTTCAACTCCCGGGACAAATTTCAATCCGAGATTATTACATTCTTCTTCTGCTTCTTCCCAACCTCGACTAGTGTCGTGGTCGGTTAATGACCATACTTTCACCCCGTTTGCATGTGCTCTTCTCGCCATTTCTTTTGGAGACTGTAGCCCATCACTATAGAAGGAATGGCTATGCAAATCAATCGAGTCTGTCCACATAGTTCCCCCTCAGAAGTCGGGAAGTTCGGGTAAATCAATCGGTGTTTTTGGACTTGGGTCATCATCAATTAGATCATCCAAGTCAATCATTGCGGCTACCGGCACTTCCTCCGATGATTTATCTTCAGAAAAGGTAGGTAAAGGAACCGATTTGACATCTGAAGTTGGCAGGTTAACATTTTCTTGATTGATGTTGACTTTTGCATGTTGAACCTTGTGTTCAGAAGCTGCACTAGCTGAACTAATTCCTATCTCTCCTGTCGATAAAACACCAATTGCGCCGTCTACTGAAGACTTAGATTGCGAAGCCTGTACTCCAACAATGGATTCGATTACAGCAGCGGTGTTCGAATTCACAAAATTACTTTCATTGTTAGATGAAACCATTGTTGGTAAATCCTCCAAATCCATGTATTGGGAAGAGGAATCGCCGTGGGCGTGTACCACGAGTACTTCATGTTCTCTTCTTGCCCAATAAGAAACCCCAATTGATAAAATAACAATTCCAAGTAAAATAAATTCTACTGTATCCCAGCCTTTTGGCGTCAAAATGGGTAGCAAAAGAGAAAATAAAATTCCAACAAATGCTACCAGAGCAATTAGATTTGAGATTAATCCGATGACGGGGTGCCTCGGGTCCATAAATCCCCTCTGAAGTGTCAAAATATCAATGTTGGCTTTTCGTGGCCATTACAGTATTTGCCATTAGCATTGCAACAGTCATAGGTCCTACACCTCCTGGAACTGGTGACATCAGTGAAGCTACGTCTGACACAGATGGGTCTACATCTCCTGCAAGTCTCCACCCTCTATCTCTTGAAACGTCATCAACTCTGTTGATTCCAACATCTATTACAACAGCACCTGGTTTTATCCAATCTTGTTTAACCATTTCAGGAGAGCCAACTGCTGCAACAACTATGTCAGCTTCTTTACAAATTGATTTCGCATCTTTTGTTCTTGAATGAACTATTGTCACAGTTGCATCCGCACCCTTTGCGGACAGTAGCAACGCCTGAGGCATTCCTACATTGAAAGAGCGTCCAATCACTACTGCTTTTTTTCCAGTTAGTTCCACCTCAGCCCAAGATAGCATTTCCATAACTCCCGCTGGCGTACAAGGGACCATTCCGTTTTTTCTACCCTGCACAATTTTTCCAAGATTACTTGGATGAAATCCATCGACATCTTTTCTCGGGTCGATTAGGTCTGTCAGTGCCTCTTCATCAAGGTGCTTTGGAAGAGGAGACTGTATCAATATACCATTTATTGAAGCATCGTTATTCATTTCAATTATCTTTGACTCAAGTTCAGCCTGAGTTGTGTCTGTAGATAATTCGAGGTGGGTTGACTTAATTCCTAACCTCTCACATGATTTTATTTTGTTGCGGACATATACATGGCTTGCTGGATCATCACCTACGATTAGAACCGCAAGATGAGGTTTTATTTCCATAGTTGAAATTTCATTTTTCAAACGATGCTCTAGGTCTGAAGCACAAGCTTTGCCATCTAGAATCTTGGCAGGCATGGTTTATCCCACATTGAATCACGAAATGATATTTTTGACTTGGAATTTCATTCTTCCTCATCATGCCACAGTTCTCTATTGCATGCAGGGCATGTGAAATGGTTAGGCTTCCCACCATCTAAAGTTACTAGGTTACCACATGGACCACACAGAATTGTAGATTTTTTAGGTTCATCCAAAGTAACGTCTACTCGATACATGAAACGACCTGCATCAGGTAGCCGTTCCATTGAAGGTTGCCAGTTTGCTATCGCTTCGGGACTCATTCCCAATTCACTTGGTATTGACATCCCGATTATGAAACATAAAATTCCACTAACACCCATTACGCTACCCATTGCGATATTTACGCCCAGTGAAAATAAGGCACCAAGCACAATTAGAACTATACCAGATATCAGAAAATTTTCTCTCTTATTTTTCATGAAATCAACTCAATGCAACTGATAATGCTTCTGCAACTCGAGTGATTTTATCTTCCGGTATTGCACACAAACCAATTCGTACACCGCCTTCAAGGGGCACCAAATATACATCTTGTTGTGCACACTTTTGGGCTATCTCTTCTGGGTTATCATGTTCAAGCCAAGCGAAGAAACCGTCCATGGTAGGATTGATTGGTATGCCTAAGTTTTTGCACTCAGAAACAAATGTATCTCTTCTTGACTTCAGTAAACTTGCAAGTCTATCTCTTTCATTTGACCACTCATCACCTAATTTTTCTGAGTTGTGGACCTTGACTACACTATATTGTCCCAATCTTGAGGTTGCACTCCAAGTCTGTCTTGCAGTCACGCCCATTATCGAATTAATTCTTGAAATCGATTCTGCATCCGGATGCATGCTAACCAGTGCTCCGGTACGTAGCCCGTAAATGGTGTGGGATTTTGATAGTGAAATTGCAAAGCATATCAACAAATTCTCAGGCCACATTAAACCTGATTCTACACTTTCCAAAATTGTTTCAGCCCAACCAAACGGTTCTTCTGCATACAAGGAGTAAGCAGAATCAATTAGAAGAGTATGACCTATTTTTTCATTATTAATCGCAGAATCAACAAACGTGTTAAGACATTCAAATCTATCGTTCTCGGTCATGGAAAGTCCTGTAGGATTGTGAGCCGGATCATTTAGCCAAACCATGACCTTGCTCTGCTTCTGACATAATTTTTCAAGAGATTCAGAAAATTCCTTTCGTGCGAAATATTCCAGTTCTGAGTTTTCTCCGTCTGGAAGAAGTGGCCATGTTACAGAACCCAACCCGTTGTTGGTCAAAAAACCGCCATATGGTTTCCAGTGACGATTTCTCAATAATACATTTTCACCAGATTCTAAGAAATTATTTGCAGCCAGATATAGTGCACCACTCCCTCCTGGGCTTGCTGTTGCACCGAAATTAAATCCCAATTTTTCGAATTTATCTCTTGTATCTCCCAATGCTAATGACTTTGAGAGATCTAAAAAGTCGGGTAGTCCGGAAAGTGGAGCGTATGATGCTATATCATTTTCAGGAGCTTCTCTTATTGTTGCATCAACGGTCTTATTGATTGCTAAAGTTCCATCATTTTCTAATAAAGCACCAATAGTCGCATTTACTGCATCTCTGCCTGATTTGAGAGCATCTTGATACTTAGCCCACCAAGCAAATATGGTGTCGTTGCCTTTTTTGACAGAACCTGCTTCATTGATGAATAAGTGTTCTGCCATAGTTCTCGGAATATGTTATCCGATATTGTTGTGCCGTTGCATTCATGAATAGAACCTGCCTCGCATGGTCAGCGCCAACGTAGCATAGCTGGTAGTGCTTCGGATTTGTAATCCGACGGTCGGGGGTTCGAGTCCCTCCGTTGGCTCCAACTTACATTTTCAATCGAAATCTTGGGATATATATTTGAAACCATTTTACTGCGCACAGTTTGGGTGGGTCTATGATCAGTAGGAAGATGGCTGTTTTCGCCCTCATAATACCCCTACTTATTCCACTAGCAACAACGGGAGTAAGCATACTTCAGGGCCCAGGATATCCTGAGGGTATTTCTTTACAACCACCCGAGGAACATGAACGTGTTTCTGAAGGAATTTTGTTAATCGTTTTGGATGGATTACCTGCTTATGTCATGGACAATGAAGAGTATATGCCAACTCTTGCTTCTTGGACTGATTATGGAGCCAAAGCTACGGTATCAACTAGCGAAATCACGCTAACTGGGCCATGTACAAAAGAAATGTCAACCGGAATACATGCATCTCCTATCGATGCAATGCGTAACTGGGCAATACAATACGACGGAAAGGATGATGCCTTCCATTATGCACTTGAAAGAAATATGAGCGTAGCATTCACAGGTTTCTATGTATGGTCAAACCTTTACACCGATGAGAGATTCAATCACGAAACTGTATACGATGCAGGGTTTAGTGACATCTATGTTGCTGATGACAAAATTATTGCCAATGTTGAAAATTGGATTGCAAATGATGAACACGATTTGATGGTGGCACATTTGGGCGGAACCGACCATGCAGGTCACATGTTCGGTACTGAAAGTGAAAAATACAAACAAAAGATGTTGCATCTCGACAACCAATTGAACTCGATCAGATTATCAATTCCGAGCACATGGACTTTGATGGTCACTGCAGACCACGGAATGTCTGAATCCGGTGGGCACGCAATAAGTACTGGCGATTTAGCCATGAAAGTTAACTTGTTAATGTCCGGTGCAGGTGTAAAAAACGGAGCTACAACAGAAATAAGTCAAAGGGATATTGCTTCAATTCCGCTTACGTTGTTAGACTTACCGTTCCCTATCTCAGCAGATTCAAGAATTCCGATAGAAATGTTTGATTTTGATGAAGAACATGCATCTTCTTTGGAACAATGGAATTGGGACGTACAAATAAAAAGACAGGAGTGGCTGGAAGAAAATGGATACCCATACGCAGAAATATCTCAATCTAATATTGAATGGGATAAGCTTCCAACATTAACTCAAAGTCCATCTACTTGGGACATAATCGCTTCATTTATTCCGTTGTTAGGAATAGGATTTTTAGCATTTAAAACAAAAACAATACGTGATTTCAAGCAAAATAATTCATTAGCTATCGCTTCATTATCAATTGGATTTTGCGCATTCATATGGACTCATTATGTTTGGTTTTATGATATTGAATTTACAACTTGGACTACAAAATGGATAAG
>JAPOHM010000188.1 GCA_029979405.1 Methanobacteriota archaeon | reverse complement strand
GATTACAATTTGGGTCGAATTGTTGGCATTCGTTTCTATCATACCACTCGATATATTGTCCAAACTGAGAATGTCTAGTGCCTTGGCCCCTTTCTTGAATGTCATCAAATGTTCCGGAGCGGGCAAGACTTACACCTTCGGACTTACCTTCAACTAATCCGCTAACCCTTGTTGTATGCCACCAAGAGTGAGATTTTGCTTTCAGAGTAACTGCCAAGTCGACAGTTTCGTGGGAAAATTCTGGGATATCCATTGAGATTCTTACACACTTACCGTGTCCACAATCATCTGATCCTTGTCCAATTCCCGGCCACCAAACAAGGTTTCCTTGGCTGGTTTCTACTGCGTTAGATTTACTCTTGGTGCCTTGTTTTGGTATGGGAATAACCTCCCCATCTATCCGTAATTCAATATTCAAAATCGTTTGGATTGTAGACTTCTCAACTTCTGTTCCGTCTGTGTAAGCAAGAGAAATTTGGTCATTTTCGTTGCTGGTATAATCTTGCGGTAAGGGTATAGATTCCTCTAAATGTCCGATGCCACTGTCATTGTTCCACAAATCAATCGTTCTCAATACGGTATACTCTGCTTCTACTGGGAAAACTTGTGAAGGAGCAATACCTTCCATAATGAATTCTTCAAGTTCCGCCCACTTTGCTAAGACATACTCTCTGGCATCAGGCGTGAAAAATATGAATGCAATCAGAGCAATTAATCCGAGTTGATTGAGTTTGCTTTTCTTTCTCTTTCTCCTTATATTGGTTCCATCGGATTTTCTTTTCATTGGAGCCATTCCAGATTTAGCTTTTCTTGTCGAATCACGTGAAAAATCACCGCGTACCCTTTGAGTCATACCAGATGCTCCAGATATAACTCTGCCACAACTGTAACAGATAGTATCGCCGGGCAGTGTTTGCGCACGGCAGAATGGACACGCTCCCATTGTACTATACCCTGTGCAGAACCCACATGAAGGTTCTGTATGAAACTGAAAATGAATTTAGGTTTGGGTTTAGTAAGTAATAGGCCAATAGTTGTATTTGTAAGTAGTTACTCACTCTTCTTCTTTTGTTCTTTCTCTTGCAGCGTCTGCCCAAATTCTTCGTAACCTTCTCCTTGCAGGTTTTGGAATGGCAGCCCATACCCAATCGTGCGCCTGTTTTTCTGCGAGTAAAATTACAGGTACTACGAATATCCAAATTATTGGATTGAATATTGCACTATATATCGATGCAATTGTCATAGTTGACCAAAAAAAGGTGTGTATAACTGCTCTCCATCTTTGCCCTAAGAGCATTCGATACCCATGATTTGCAAAAATTAATGCATGAGACCTCGGCGATGCTATTGCAATTAATGCAACAGATCCTGCGACAGGAATGCTAAATCCATTTATTTGTAGAATCCTGTAAATCGCAAACATACCGAGCATTCCTCCAATTGAAAGGCCAAGCGCCCATCCTGTAGTTGGTTGTGAGCCACCCATTCTGATTTTTTTCCTACGAAGAATTAGATGGACGGTTACAGCCAAAAATAAACTAATAATGAAATTTAGAGATGGAAATCCTCCGCTTTCGTAAGCAGGAATCAAAAGAAATGAATCTCCCAAGTTACCGTAGAATCCACCGATTAAGATTCCCCAGAACATCATACTCCAAGCAGTTGGTAGGTCATAAAATCCAGAATATCTGGTCATTACGCCACGCCAGCCTAAACCCATTCAGATTAATGCTACTATGGAAGAGACTTGGAATAACATCAAGTCACTTGCCATGTACCTTCGACTATCTTCACATTGAAGTCAATTTTGTAATACCAAATATTGAATATGGCTATCTTTAGGCTAATTCATGGCAAGGCTACTACTCTTTGGTGGAAAAGGTGGTGTAGGTAAAACCACAACATCGACATCAACTGCAGTCGCATTAGCTGATTCTGGGTTGAAGGTCTTACTGGTCAGCAGTGATCCTGCTCATTCAACATCAGACAGTCTTGATTTCCAACTGGGTGCGACCCCTACTGAAGTGGCTGGTGTTTCTGGCTTATGGGGTATGGAATTAGACCCTGAAGCAAGAATTGGTGAACACATTCCAAAACTAACAGAAAGCCTATCTCCATTTCTGGGTGGCGAATCTATGGACATGAATGCATCAGAAATGGTCCTTCCAGGATTAGACGAAGCAATGGCGTTTGATGAATTATTGAAACATCTTGAGAACCCTGAATGGGACGTGATTGTGTTCGACACTGCTCCCACAGGACACACCCTCAGATTTCTTGCTTTTCCAGAAATAATCGAAAATTGGGCAGATAAAATCATCAAAATACACAGGGTTACTGGCGGAATTAGATCATTGATGTTTGGTGCAAAGGAGGGTGAGAAAATGCGAGAAGAACTCGAGAAATTTAGAAGAAGAGTTCTTCATGTACGTCGCATTTTGTGCAATCCAGAAGTTACAAGGTTCACCCTCGTGACTATTCCTGAGAAGATGGGGGTAAACGAAACAGTTAGGGCCTATGCATCTCTTGCAGAATTCAATTTACCCGTATCGGGTTGCGTAGTTAATCGATTGACTCCCGACATAGATAATGAATTCATACAAACAAGAAGAACGAATGAACGAAAAAACATTAGTGATTTACAGGCAGAAATTCCGAATTTGTATATCCACGAAGTAGAATTAAAAGATTCAGATATACATGGATTAAATCTTTTGCGAAATATGGGTTCTGAGTTACACGGCGAGATTAATATCGGAAATGGGCTTGGTCCATTCGCTATAGGATTGGGATTAGAGGTTAATCGTGGAACTTGGAGAGATGCTGATGACGTGTATTTACACCTACCTGGAATTGATAGAGAGGATTTATCGCTTAGAAGTGAAGCTGGGACAGTATTTGTTGGAATCAATGAGAGAGAACATCCAGTTCCCTTTGACAGGCCTGCAAAAGCCAGCAAAGTATCAGCAAAACTGGAAG
>JAPOHM010000245.1 GCA_029979405.1 Methanobacteriota archaeon | reverse complement strand
GTCATATCGAGGTAATCA
Organism: Methanobacteriota archaeon; assembly: GCA_029979405.1. The sequence goes on along the minus strand of JAPOHM010000245.1, from coordinate 1,701 downwards.
ACTCCGCTCGACCCTCCTGTGCCCATCCTTCTACCTATCATCCTCTCTACCATCCTAGCATGGTGTGACCTAAATAGTAGCATAGATTCTTCTAAATCGACTAGTGAATCTATCAATCTTCGAGGCCATGACAACAATGGGAGTTCCTTGTATGACTCAATGAATAACAATCCTGCTCTCGATGGAACAACTACACCATTTGGCATTAGAAATTCTGAAGCAGAATTTATTCCAGCCTCAATTCTGGGTCGAATTGAAGATTCTTCTCCATGACCAATTTTTACCATGTGGGAGATAACTTTCTCACCGTGGCTCTTCATTATAGAAATGTGACTTTCAACAAATGACTGCATGACCTTAGTGTCCATGGACACTCCATTTATTGGAGTTCTTGATAGCCAATTCTGTAATACATCGTTTATCGACGGCATAGAATCTATTTGCTCTAACTCTGAGTAAACTTCCTCGCTCAATTTTCCTTCACTGAGTAGTTTTTTATTGTGGAGCATCGGATCCATCCCACCAACTCTTTGCTCATTTTTCAAACCCATTAACATCTCAAGTGCCCTCATTTGCCAACTTTCGAACCCAGAGGAAGTACCTAATCTGTCCCTAAATGCTAAGAAATCTTGCGGTGACAGGGTTTCCATTACCTTCCATTGCGAAGCAAGTAATCGGAAAATTTCAGAACATCTTTCCAGATGTTGTACAATAATTGGAATATTTTTTTCGTCGATTTCATCATTATTCATCAAGTTAAGAGCCTGTTTTAATTCGGTAATTATTTGTTTAAACCATAATTCAAATGCCTGATGTGTAATGATAAAATGCATTTCATGATTCGAAGGAGGAGGATTGTGCCCTTCAGGACCAGATTGAAGATTTAGCAATTCGTCCAATTGGAGATAATTTCCGTAAGTCATTCTCACCGATGGAGTTTCGTCGCCCATGAAACAAAGCACAGTCCGTGAGGCTTGAACCCTTGACGGCTAATTATTCACCTCACAGTAAAAAAAACCAATCTATACAAAAAATGCGTAATTGTCATTAACAAGACATTGAAGCGGTCGATATGGGCGTAGGTGTAGAACAACTAAGCGCGTGGCTCGCGGCCTACGACAAATCCCAAATTACAATTGGAGTTGTAGCCTCCCATTCATCTTTGCAAATACTACATGGCGCTCGAATTGAAGGATTCAAAACCTTAGGTATTGCAGTTGGGGAAAGGAGAAAAAGATACTATTCTGCATTCCCCGGAGCAAACCCAGATGAGTGGTTAATTCTCAATGATTACAAAGAAATGTTAGACTATGCCGAGTGGTTTAGAGAAAATAACGTGATTATCATACCTCATGGTTCTCTTGTAGAATACCTGGGTTCAGACAATTTCAAAAAATTAGAAGTCCCAACCTTCGGCAATAGAGGAATACTGCACTGGGAAAGTAGTCGTGAAAGACAGAGAAGATGGCTACTAGAAGGTGGATGTATGATGCCTAAGGTGATCGACGACCCTCATGACATAGATGGACCTGTTATCGTGAAATATGCGGGTGCAAAAGGTGGAGAGGGCTATTTCATTGCTAGAGATTACAGGGATTTCAAAAGAAATGTCAACTTAGATGAAGAGTTTACGATTCAAGAATATGTACTTGGATGTAGATATTATCTTCACTTTTTCTTTGACCCTACTGCAACTGATGG
>JAPOHM010000003.1 GCA_029979405.1 Methanobacteriota archaeon | reverse complement strand
CCGAGTACGTGGTGCCTTAGTATCGTCCAATTTCTCATCCATCTTGGGCTTAATTCACCTTCCCACGGCTGATACACCTGTTCAAAAATCTGTCCTTGAGACTGGGTGGCAATCTGTGCGTCGCCCTCGTTATCTGAATTTGCAGACCACGCTGCTTGCATCTTTGTTTGACCCGTGACTGGAGTTTGAGCGTCAAAAGATGTTTCTTTTGATTCGACAGGTTCAAACGGTTCTTCAATCAGATAGAACCCTCCAATAATTCGTCACTACTTTTGACGTCGTGGCCTAATCTTTCCATTATCACCAAGAATAAATCTTCAAGACTTGCCTCGTAATCATGCATTTTTCTGACTTGGGAGCCAACCTTGGCAGCCGATTTTAGAATTTGTGAGTAGGTCTCATCACCAGTGTGACCAATACGCATAATTCTGCCTTCCCTACGTACTTTCATTCCTGAATCTTTGAGATCTTCCTCCATTTTTGAAGCGGCACCCCAAACGTGAATTTCTACTTCTTTGTCAATAGCCTTCAAATCTTCTATTCTGCCTTGAGCTGCCAACTTACCTTTGTGAAGAAGCACGATGTTTTCACAAATCCTCTCTACATCTTCCATCAGGTGAGAGGCCATAAGTACGGATCTTTGACCCGAGTTAACAGTAACATTCAACGTGTTCAGCATAAATTCTCTCGATTGAGAATCTAATCCGTTACTAGGTTCATCAGCGATTATAAGTTCAGGGTCGTGAATTAGTGCACAAGCGAGCTTTGTAGCTTGTTTCATACCCGTTGAAAATGTGGAAACCTCCCTATACCTTTGTTCGCCCAGGCCCACATATTCCAGAGCCTGATGTGCTCGTTGCATAGCAACATTAGGATTCATTCCAATTAATTCACCACAGTATTTCACTTGGTAAATGGCTTCCATGTTAGGGTTGAGAGCATCGTATTCGGGCATGTATCCTATCCGTTGTCGAATTTCTTCACCCTGAGTCCTGATATCTAATCCGAGAACCTTGCCTTCACCAGAAGTCACTTGTATTAGACCAAGAATTGTTTTCAAAAATGTAGATTTTCCTGCCCCGTTTGGACCCAAAAGTCCTGTTGCGCCCTGCTGTATTTTGATGTCAAGTGAATCTAACGCAACATGTGTACCATACATTTTAGTTAGTCCAGAAGATTCGATAATCAAATCTCTGTCCATGTTTCTTACACATTTAAATCGGCACTTGAACATAACCCATTAAGGGCATCCTTCTCTTGTTTTTACTGCAATTCCCTTGTTGAATGAAGAAATTTCAGAGAGTGTGGTTGTAGACCTGCCAAAACCTACCAAATCACCTTCACTATTCACTATCAAAACATTCTCGTTTGGACGCAACCATGGGTCTGCGCCAATTACAAATCCATTCATAACATTACGACCTTGTTTGATGAATGGAACAGCATCGTTGTTTACAACTATCCATGCAGGACCTTGGCCCGCGCTAAAGTTGAAATCATCATCTGAAAATCCAGAAGGTATCTCCAATGTTCTCTTAGAATGAAGTACCTTAGCGCCATCAATGGTTAATGAAATTCCTCCTTCGGCAAGCCTTGGTGAAAAAAGATGTGTGCCATTTTTGTCGATCATATTACGAATTCTTTCTGTCCTACTCATCGTAAATGTTGCATCGGAACATATTGATTGAGCTACGGAATTATCTACATTGCACAATACTGTCAGTTTGTCAACCATTTGGCCAATTAACCGTTTATTCTGATTTCTATCAACTTCCTCTATACCCAATTTCTTGAACATATTTTCATGAAGGTTTTCAGTATTTGATATATCGAAAGTGATAATTCTTCTGTCCTCTATGCCTAACCTTTGTAATTCTCGTTGAACCCATTGTAAGTCAGGTCTTCTATTCCATAACCAATCAGGACCTTCTATGTGTGCCCATGGGTTTAGGTCTTCAAGGCCCCAGGGAAGCAAACCAACTGGAGTCAGGACAAAAATTTCGTAATCAGTGTTGGCCAGTCTATCGGTCAATTGTCCAATTTTGTCTCTCCATGGAGCGCTTGCACCGTGAAAAATTATTACATCTCCAGGTTTATTCGATTCCCATCTCGCAAACAATCTTCTTCTTGCTAACTCGATTTGGGGCCTGTGGTATGTGTCCGGTCCCCCCCAAGATTCCGAGCCAGTTCTTGGGCTATTTTGTGAATAAACCAACCAGTCCCAATTGCTTTCCCACTCACCTTGTTGGTCACCAATTTCCCTTGATGCTGACACATCATCAAGAATCAAAGGTTCCATGGATGACCTTGCAGGATTAGTTATCAACCACAAGAAGGCCTCTCTAAGCGAAGGATGCTGATGGCTACGCATCTCTGCTAGTTGCCATATTTTACCATCACGAACCGCTTGTCGACATCTTGATAATTCTTGTAGCGTGACTTCAAGGTTGAATCTTGCAAGGATTTCAGTTCTCTGGTCTTTTTTCATTGCTCTGACCTCATCGGGCGTTAATCCAACAACCGACGGCATGAGGATTGGCCACTCTTCCATTTCTGCGATTTTTTCAGTACCCCAAGGTGTTAGCAATCTACCATCTCTAGCAAACAACGCATAAGCGGCAGAATCGAACAAATCGGCGCCCATCGCTACTAACATAGGGAACAGCATTGGATGCCCACAACCAAACATGTGAACAGGTCTGTTTGGTTTGAGATTGGATTTCACAGAAAGCATGATTTTCACCAAATCTTTGTAATCGTGATTTTCCATAACTGGAACGATTCCACCGATTGGATGGACAGCAAAGTCGAAATTACTCATGCCTCGTGCACTTTTAGCTCTCAAATCGGGAAATAATCCTCCCTGAACCGGTCCGTTCATCATTGTTCCATTCGCCGAGTCTATCGATTCTTGAGCCCGCTTGATTGTCTCATCAACCGCATTTTCAACCTCTGAGTACTTCATGTCCGGTCTAGAAAAAACATCTAACATAGTAGCAATATCTACGCCAATTTTATTTTGAAACTCAGCGATTTCACTAACTTCAACCTCAACATCACCATACACATATGATTGGAATGTCCCTGAATCTGTCATGATCACTCCAGGATAATCTAAGAGTTTGTGCACTCCATTTTCCAGTGCTTCATTTCTCAATTCTTCATGTTTCCAAATTACATAAGAGTTAGTAATCAGAGCTTCAATTCCGTATTTTTCCCACATTTCTCTTGGTTCAATGGTCCTAATATTTGGGTTGATTACCGGTAACAGACATGGTGTATTGATTATACCATGGTTAGTGTGAAGCCTTCCCAATCTAGCCTGTCCATCTCGAGTTGTGATTTCGAATTTACCTAAATCTTGTTCACGACATTGTTTAGGTTGAGGACGATTTTCATTATTCCATTTCACTGTATTAACCCCCAATCAAACGAATTCAACGTTACCATGTGCTAAAATAAATTCTCTGCCGAGTTCATCGAATGTGTCGAGTAATTTCGAACTGTACTTGATGGAATTAATCTCATCGTCTTTTTCCAAATCTGATTTAATTCCCTCGAGCGTTCCGGGTGCTGCTCCACAAGATAAGCAAGCACCAGTTAGGTCCAATACAAAATCAAATCCTTGCTCTGAAATATTTTGAGATTCGATATCTATTCCCCCGCCGTGACCATCTAAGGCTGCTCTTACCGCTCCGAGCCTTGATAATAGCGCTCCAATCATATCTTCAACTTGATGTAAAGATGTTGACTTCAATTTTGATTCATACTCCACATCAACGGTTTCAGCGATGCGTTTCAATGACTCTTTTTCCATTGCAGCAGCCGCTTCCTTACGATACTGCTCCAACAGGTCATCATCCATGCCTAATCCTCAAAGTAATTATTCAATAAACCTCGTATTCTGCATTGATACCAAATATCAGTTCTGATATTGGTTAGTACAGTGTTTCATAAAGGTGAGATGTTAGGGGGTATACATGGGAGATATAGTTCTCGATATCGCTGACCTCCATGTCAGCGTCGATGAAACTGAAATCATCAAAGGATTATCTCTTCAAATCAAGATTGGTGAAGTCCATGCTATCATGGGTAGAAATGGGGCAGGTAAGTCAACTTTGGCAAATGCGATAATGGGTCACCCCGCATATGAAATCACAAAAGGAACTGTTCATTTTAACGGTAAATCAATCGATGACTTAGAGGTCCACGAAAGAGCACAGGCTGGGATGTTTTTGTCTTTCCAATATCCTTCATCAATACCAGGTGTGCAGGTTGGGACATTCCTAAGAAAATCAGTTTCCTCTGTTAGAGGTGACAAAGCTCCATCAGCAAGAGAATTTAGAAAAGAATTACAAGGACACATGAAATCATTAAACATGGATAAATCATTTCTCGGGCGCTCGGTAAATGATGGGTTTAGTGGTGGAGAAAAGAAAAGACTTGAAATCCTTCAGATGCTTCTTCTGAATCCTTGTTTGGCTTTACTCGACGAAACCGATTCTGGTCTCGATATCGATGCACTCAAGGTAGTGGCCGACGGTATCAATTCCATCTCTCCAAATGCAGGATGTCTTCTAATCACTCACTATCAAAGGCTATTAGACCACGTTAAACCAGACTTTGTTCATGTTATGATTGATGGCAAGATAGTCAAAACAGGTGGGGCAGAACTTGCGACTGAACTCGAGTCGAAAGGCTACGATTGGGTTGAAGCCTGAGGTGATTGTATGGTTGATGATTCCGCAAGACAAGCAGTTGGAGATTACAAATATGGATTTCACGATCCAGAAAATGCAACAATTAGATTTGACAAGGGTCTTTCTGAGCAAGTCGTTATAGACATCTCAGAATTGAAAAACGAACCCAAATGGATGACTGATGTTCGAGTGAAGGCATATCGCCGTTTCATGGAAATGCCAATGCCCACATGGGGAAATTGTGACATGCTTAACCAAATCGACTTCGATGCAGTGACCTATTTCCTAAGGTCTTCTGAAGGAACCGAGAAAAGCTGGGACGAAGTTCCCCAAGATATCAAAAATACGTTTGATAGATTGGGAATTCCTGAGGCTGAACAAAAATGGCTCGGTGGAGTAACTGCCCAGCACGAATCAGAAGCTGTTTATCATTCAATTAGAGAAGATCTCGAAGAACAAGGAGTTATTTTTCTAGACATGGACTCTGGACTAAAAGAATACCCTGATATTGTTAAGAAATACTTTGCAACAGTAGTTCCAGCAAGCGATAACAAATTTTCCGCATTAAACACAGCTGTATGGTCTGGTGGTTCTTTCATTTATGTTCCAAAAGGAGTTCATGTTGAGATGCCAGTTCAGGCTTATTTTAGAATTAATGCAAAGAACATGGGGCAATTCGAAAGGACACTCATAATTGCTGATGAAGGCTCCTCGATACACTATGTTGAAGGATGTACAGCCCCCACTTATTCTACTGAATCCCTACACTCAGCTGTAGTGGAGTTAATTGCCATGGATGGCGCAAAAATCCGATACTCTACTGTCCAAAATTGGTCGGCCAACGTTTACAACTTAGTTACCAAGAGAGGAGTTGCACATGCTAACGCTACAATTGAATGGGTAGACGGCAACATTGGTTCTAAATTGACCATGAAATATCCAGCCGTGATATTGAAGGGTGAAGGAGCGCACGCTGAAGTTATTTCAGTAGCATATGCAGGTAAAGGTCAGCACCAAGATGCAGGGGCTAAGGTTCACCATCTCGCACCAAATACTACCTCAAATATTCTCTCTAAATCGATTTCCAAAAATGGCGGCAGGTCCTCCTACAGAGGCATGTTACAAGTTTCGCCAAAAGCCCATGGTTGTAGATCCAAGGTTGTCTGTGATGCGTTGATGCTCGACTCGGATAGTCAATCTGACACATATCCAACAATGGAGGTTGGAAATTCAAGCGCAGACTTAGAACATGAAGCGAGCGTTTCAAAGGTAAGCAATGACCAGTTATTCTACTTGATGTCAAGAGGACACAGTGAAGAAGAAGCAATGGGACTAATTGTCAATGGATTCTTTGAACCATTCACCAGAGAGCTACCTATGGAATACGCAGTTGAATTGAATCGTCTCTTAGAGTTGGAAATGGAGGGCGCAATTGGATGATTCAATATCATGAAATTGCTATACCACCACGTTCTGAGCATCTTTGGCGATACACGCCCTGGCACAGAATCCATCCAACAAAGGTTGAAGAAGTTCCTACTGCTGATGCAATTAAATTTTCAAATGGCCAAGACGCCGAACTTGAAAGTAGTGAAGAAATTGCGAGGAATTTCATCCACCAAAGTTCTAGTGTTTGTAAATTAATCAAACTTTCAGATGAAAAGGTAGAACTTGATTTGAGGTGCTCAGGTCATGTTTGTGCTGGAGAGATGAAAATTGAATCTTCTGGGTACTCCACTCTAATCGTAAGAATTTCTGGTGATGCAGGTTGGACGGGTTTGAGAATATCCGGAAATGTTAACGGCAATCTTTCATTTGCAATAATCAATGATTTAGCGACTGATTCTCACTTGTTGAAAGTTGAAGATTGGAATGTTGGAAGAGATTCCGAACTCGAATATGCAGGTATGTCTTCAGGTGGATTTCTGAATAAATCAGACGTTAGAATCAACCTAAATAGCCAAGGTGCGTTTGTAAAGGCTGGGATTGCCTCTAACGGACATGGTAGCAGACATGATGATAACCACGTCGAAATATGCCATGAAGTGGGCAATACCAACTCATCACTCGTAATTCATTCAGCATGTGATGACTCCTCACACTCAGTTGGTACTGGATTGCTCACAATTGAAGAACTAGCGAATGGAAGTGATGCAGGGCAAGTATTCAGAAATTTATTATTGTCAGAAAAATCGAGAGCAGAATCAATTCCAGAATTAGAAGTACTCGCAGACGATGTTAAAGCGGCACACGGTGCTGCAAGCGCCCCTATTGATTCATCACAAATTCACTATCTACAATCAAGAGGTTTATCTGAATCTGAAGCATCATCATTAATCGTTGAAGGTTTTCTAATGGATGCATTCAAACATATCAAAAATGAAGATATTATCTCCGTTATGAGAACACGATTACTTGTTCATTTAGAGTGTCTGATAAAGGGGTGATCACTTGAAAAACGATTTTCCGATTTTGTCAAGGCAAATAAATGGGCGTAATCTAATATACCTCGATAACGCTGCAACAACCCAAAAACCTCAGTGCGTAATCGATGCGATGAATGATTACTATTCTTCATCTAATGCTAATGTTCACAGAGCAGTTCACACCCTTGCAGGTGAAGCAACTGAAGGATATGAAAAATGTAGGAAACTTCTCAAAAAAAGATACAACTCTTCCCGCGTTGTTATCACTAGCGGTACAACTGAATCAATCAATTTAGTCGCTCATGCATGGGGTGAGGCAAATCTCTCAGATGGTGACGCTGTAGTTTTGACAGAGATGGAGCACCACAGTGATATTGTCCCATGGCAATTACTTGCAGAAAGGAAAGCAATTGAGTTAAGATATGTTCCAGTAATTGATGGAAAATTAGACATGGACATTTTTGCAGCATCACTTGATGGTGCAAAACTAGTTTGTGTAGTTCATACGTCAAACGTCTTGGGCATTAGAAATCCCGTTGAAGACATTATTTCATTATCAAAAGCTGCAGGTGCGCAAGTTCTCATCGATGCGGCACAAGCGGTACCTCACGAGGAAATTGATTTCGACAATTCTGGTGCTGACTTCATGGCCTTCAGCGCACACAAGATGTGTGGGCCCACGGGTATAGGTGCATTGTTGGTAAGCGAGGAAGCATTTGCTAACATGAAACCATTCATGGGAGGTGGCGACATGATCGAGACGGTCTCACTGAAAGGATCTACATACCAAGTAAATGAACACAAATTCGAAGCTGGTACACCAAGAATTGCAGAGGGAGTCGGTTGGGCTGCTGCATTGGAATGGATGGAAGGAATAGACCTAGAATCGCATCATTCTAGACTCATTCAAATAGCAAGGCATGTCAAATCTAAATTGATTGAAAAAGGGATGAAAGTTTACTCGAACCTTGGAGATAGAGATTCTGCTGTTGTATCATTTACTCACCCATCTATACATCCTGAGGATTTTGCTCGACTGCTTGATGCACAGGGTATTGCTGTTAGAACAGGTCATCATTGTGCACAACCACTCATGGAAAGATTGGGAATTTCAGGTACAATTAGGGCATCATTTTACATTTACAACGATGAAAGTGATGCAGAGATTTTCCTTGCTGGAATCGATCGAGTCTTGGAGGCAATGGCATGAAATGGCCTCAACCTGTACAGGAAATAATCGATGAATTCAATGAGATAGATGACCAGTTTGAGAAATTAGAAATTCTGATGGACTTTTCCTCTGAAGTAGATGAATTACCAGTTGATGAATGGAATGATGATACATTGGTAAAGGGATGTCAATCCATCGCTCATGTCAAAGTTGACGTTTCTGGAGGGAAGGTTTGGCTCAAATCGGCAGCAGATGCGAAAATGGTCCAAGGATTACAAGGAATTTTGACAATTGCGATAAATGGACAAGAAGTAGAACATGTGTTACAACTAACACCAGACTTTGCTGAAGAAGCAGGAATTCTGAACAGTTTGACTCCATCACGTTCGAACGGATTTCGAACAATGTTTGATATGATTATTTCAATGGTAAGGGGTGGTCAATAATGGCTGAAAAGGAAGAAGTAATGAATGCGTTAGATGAAGTCGAGGACCCTGAATTGCAAATCTCAATTGTTGAATTGGGCCTTGTCTACGATATTCGATTTGAAGAAAAAGATGGAAAAGAGCATGCTGAAATCGATATGACACTTACCAGTCCAGGATGTCCCTCGGCGGCTGAAATCATGGCTGCAGCGCATAGAGCCGCTTTAAACGCAGTTGAAAGTGTTCACATCAACCTTGTTTGGAGTCCGAGATGGGACCCCAAAATCCATGCTACGGATGATGCGAGAATGGACATGGGAATTTGGGATTGAAATTTTCAATGATTCGTAGGCCTTATCTCCTTCACTCCTCACCGCCAACCATGCACAGGAAGGCTCCACTTAGTTTCCTTCTTGGCATATTGGTTCTGCAAATTATGCTCTCATCGACGGTGGCTCAAGAGTCGCCAAATTCCCAATTTTCGGAACAACAAGCTTGGCCAGAAGGAAGTCAAGCATATGATAACATGGTACAGATGGCGGATTTTGGTTACCGCCAAATAGACTCACAAGCCAACATTAACGCAAGAAATTGGATAGCTTCTGAATTGGAATCCATGGGTTATTATGTCGAGAGGCAACCATTCCAGACTCAAGAATGTTCCAATTGTGAAAATATAGTGGTAACAATAAACGGTACATTGGAAAATGATTGGATAGTTGTTGGCGCTCACCACGACGCTATTTGTTATTCCCCACCTCCACTTATCGGTCAGACCTATCCCACTTGTACTAGTTCTGGAGCATATGATGATGGAACTGGAAGCGGTTCTCTTCTTGAGTTAGCAAGAACATTTTCTCAATGGGAAGGTAAACCTACCCACACATGGAAATTAGGTTGGTGGGATTATGAGGAATGGCAAGGTTCTTCATCATCCGAAGGAGGTGGTATGGGTAGTCTTCATTTCGTAACAGAACATATTCCTGATTACGTTAATGTGACATATGTTAACTTAGACATGTTCGGCCTCAATTGGCCAGTTCCCACGCCCTTAGCAAGCCAATTATCTGGTTGTGATGAAGAGTATTGGACGCTGTATCTGTTTACCTCTCCAGTAGATGATTGGTCATATTATGAAGAAAGAGGATTAGTGGTTACTGAAGAAATGCGTGAATATGCTACATGGTTTCAAAATCACTTGAAGGCGATCAACACAAATCTGTCACACCCTGAAGAATGGGTAAGCGTTATCGATGATACCAAGGGAAATTCAGACCATTATAATTTCATCATGCACAATCATACAGCAACTTGGATTAGAGGTCAACATCAGTACATATTCGAGGAAGGAGATACCTGTGAGCAAACTCCGAAACATGCCCAATCAGATAATGTAGCAGTCATCAATAATCTTGCGGGGGGTAGAAATAATCTTGAATCTGGCTTACAAACTGGTTTGGATATCGTTGCTACTTATGCGGATTGGGATTGGTCTGTAGAAGAAGGTAATGAACCAACAACATCTGCTGAAACCTTGTCGATCGGGGCTGGTTCAATCTCGACAATAATTTTCTTTCCTTGGTTTATTGCTATGTTCATTTTAATCGGTTATATCACTACTAATAGGGATAGATACCAATTAGGTTTGGTTTTTGAAGAATCTGAAAAAGAGAAATTTGAATTTTCTGCAGGGGATGATTCTGGCGTCACTCTAAGTGACAATTACCGGGCAAGAGTTCTAACTTTGTGCGCACTTTATGTTGCACAAGGAATTCCTTGGGGATTCATAACAGTGACCTTCGTAACTTATCTTGCAGTAGAGGGAGTTGCCGCAAAAGAATTGGCTTTGCTACTAACATTGGGAACCTTGCCGTGGTCTGTTAAGTTCCTATGGGGGCCAGTAATCGACAGGTACCAGTTCAGGGGATTAGGAAAGAGAAGGCCCTGGATTCTTATAGCTCAATCTGGAATGATTGTAATGCTAACTTTGATGCTATTAGTTCCAAACCCGAGTGGCAATGTTGAATTCTTTGCATATATGTTCTTGGTTTACAATATCTTTACCTCTCTGCAAGATGTCAGTACAGATGCTTTGGCAGTTGATATCTTAAAATCAAATGAAATTGAAAAAGTAAACAGTTACATGTTTACCTCTAAATCAGTTGGAGGAATAATTGGTGGAGCAGGCTTAGGGACTATCATTAATTTCGTTGGTATTAAAGGCGCAATACTAATGCAAATTCCAATTCTTGTAATAATAATGCTCGTGCCTTTATTCATGACAGAAAGGCCTGGTGAGAAAAGATATCCATGGTCAGTAGGCGATGTAATTTACGAAGTTGAAACTTCAGAAAAGAAGGATTTCAAAGAAATAATTTATAACATTAAAACAGCCCTTTCTCTAAGGTCAACTCAACTCGGCGTTTGCTTGAGTTTACTGGTATCGATATCATTCTTTTTGGTACCTATCTTGCCCCAATTGTTTACCAGTGAGTTAGGATGGACTGAAGAAAAATTCAATGCGACCAAGGGCGGAATTATCCTGATAATTACAATGTTAGGATATGTTATTGGAGGGCAGTTAGGAAAACGATTTGGTGGCAAATTGGTAATGATTTACGGAGCACTGAGCACCGCCTTGATAACCGCGTCATGGGGGCTGTCTGCTGATTATTGGGATAATGGATTGTTCATGCTAATAATTTGGTCAGTTAGAACTCTTCTTTGGTCTATTGTAATGATTAATGCTTATTCATTGATGATGAAGATTACATGGTCGGAAGTAGGTGGAACTCAATTTACAGGGTATATGGCAATGATGAATCTATCAGCAATTATTGGCTATCAACTGACAGACCCTCTTGGTAGTAGATTTGATTATTCGACATTATTTTTAATCGCAGCGGTCTTTGAAACCCTGGTGATATTAGGTGCCATGTATATCGACCCGGATGAAACTAGGTCTGTGCTAGGAGATTCACAAGTACAGGAAGCTGAAATTATTGATTAATCTGCGTCTTGTTTCCCTTGCTTGTATGCTTCAATGACTGCTTTTGCGATTGCTTCAGCATCATTGTGGATTTGTTTATTGATCTTCATTCCTCCAAAAATAGTATCACCGACTGCGACAGAGTCTTTGAGAGAAAGAGTCTTTCCGCCCTCAATTTTTGGTCTATTTTCATATTCTGAAATCACTTTATCAAAGTCTTTCTTTGAACCTTTTATTTTTGAAATTTGAATATCTTTTTGCTTGACTTCAGATTCGAGAACCACAACTTTATTTTTGGTTTCTTTCAATTCATATTTTAGGTCATCAGACTCTTTCATGGCTAATTTTAATTGTAAATCTAGAGCTTTTACCACATCTTCTAAAGTTTCGATGTCCATGGACTTGTTTTGCTCTATATCATCAATTGTGCTTGCTTCATCATCATTGAATTTAGTATTAAATTCGCTCTCCTCAGAGCCATCTTGCCCTCGGTAAAATGAAAGTTTCACTTTCTGTATTTTATTTCTAAATCCGATGGCATTCTTAAGGAAATTTCCAAACATCATCATCAGAGTTATGCAGAGGAAAATTGAAACTAATTTTTCGTTATTTTCCAGTTCTTCATCTGCACCAAAGATAATGAAACTAATACTAACTTCACCGTCCCCAAAAATATCACCAATATAAGAAACAGAAACGCCAAATAGGTTAATTATAAACTGAATTGCAATGATAAATAGTATAATTATGTAAAGATGCAAAAGTAGTGTATCTTTTGAAGCTAATTCCGAATTAGTTTTCTCTTCGTATTGTGATTTTATAAAGAGGTCTGAGATATATGCAATTAATGCATAAAGAAAGCAAACCCAAATGATGTAAATGCTGGTATCACTTATCATCGCCATGTTTCGACTAGATATTTATGACATATAACCTATTTTCAAGATAATCGAACTTACCTTTTGATGATAATTGAAAGTAAATCACCATCTTTCAATCGATGGTCTAAGCCTACCCTTTGCCAATCAAATTTTGCAGACGGCCCCTTTACTCTCGCAAATCTAAATTTTCTGACGAAATCTCTGTGGAGATTGTTACAAACATTCTCAACAGTAGAATCATCCTTGACGATTAGTGGCTCCTCTAAGTCAGCATCTTGACCTTGTGGCTTAAGGAATATCCTCATGAATCCAAGATTGTCGTAAATGAAATCTTTTAGTTCGTCTAAACCGATTTCCTTGAAAGCCGAAATTCTCATGATTGGCCAATCTTGTGGCAGAGCTTTCTCTGCATTACTGATTTCCTCTTCGGAGGCGATATCAATCTTGTTCACAGCAATTACAGATTTTGAGTACACTCGGCTACCTGCGAGTGTATCTACTATCATATCTGCAGTTGTATCGGTACGTAAGGTAACAATCGCAGAAGTGTATCCAAACGAACGAATAATATCTCCCATTTCTTCTGGTGTGAGGTGAGTTTGCTCCACTGTTGTTCGTATGTCAATTCCACCTTTGTCGACTCTCTTGACAAAAACCGGTGGCTTGGTTTGGTTAAGTCTGATTCCCGCATTCTCTAATTCTCTGTTTAGAACTTTGAAATGAGAATCTTGGAAGGGGTCTACAATATACAATACCATGTCACAAGACCGAATTACACCAAGAATTTCCTTTCCTCTTCCCTTTCCTTCAGCGGCTCCTTTAATCAAACCTGGTAAATCTAAAATTTGGATTTTTGCACCTCTGTGCTCCATCAGTCCGGGGATACAAGTCAAAGTTGTGAAAGCGAAATTTCCAGCCTCAGATTTAGCATCAGTTACTTTGGTAATTAGAGTTGATTTACCCACGGATGGAAATCCAACAAGCGCTACTGAGGCATCTCCGGATTTTTTCACTTCAAATCCTTTGGCTGGGCCAGCAGCTTTTGCGGAGGCAGCTGCTTTTTCTTCTTTCAATTTTAATTGGGCTATCTTTGCTTTCAGTTTCCCGATGTGAGCATTTGTAGCCTTATTTTTTTGGGTTTTGTTTATCTCATCATAGAGGGCTTGAATCTGCTCTTTAATCGTAGCCATATCAAGCCCTCCTATTACTAACGGGAAACTGCATATTCTTCAATACTATTGAACAAATCTACACCTCACGTCAATATACGATTTTGAAAAACAATCCGAATATATGATGAGTCAAGTATGTCTCGCGGATTATATGGGAATCGAAATGTGTTTGCATTTAGTCGACGGCGATTCCCTAAATCGATTTTTAGAAATGGATTGGGCCGAGTTAAAAACAGGCATGGACAATCAAAAATTCCGTAATAATCGGCCAAAAAAAGATCCAAAACTTCACAGAATTTTCGACATTGATTGTGAATCTGAATTTTTAGATATCGCAGACAATATCACAGGAGATGGATTAACTCGTGAAGTACTTTCGAATAGCGAATCTTATGAGGCACTTTTGAAACTGGTTGAATGGAATAGCATTGGTTATTGGGAAGCTTGGGAAGGAAGGTGCTTCATCTACTTGGAAAATGCGATAGGAAGGCCAATTGAACACGTTGAGGAAATGTACGAGGAACAAGTTTGGGCTGAAATAAGTGTAGGTTTAGCAAATTTTAGTGAGTCCGAATACTCTGAAAAGGTCTGTGCAGATTGGATGGAAAGAAGGAAATCCTTAGGAGAAACGTTAGATGAAAAAAAGGACCCGAAAATAATCCCTACCTTCGAGGCTCATGACCGTAACTCGAGGCTTCTCCATTATGCTGTGAACAAGCAAGGGTATGCCAAAATTTTGGGAAGAGACCACATGTCTGCTGAAAATTGGGGGCATGGGGAATGGAACCTTTTCAATATCTTAAATTCGTGATATTGAAAAATATGTTTGATTTCGAAGGTTCATGGGCGATGACGAAACGGAATCTGAAACACCTCCTGAATTGGAGGTTCAACTTGACGAAGAATCAGATGAACTAGAAGAAATCGACCCTTTGACAGAAGCCCTCAAGCGTGCAGAGGATGCTGAAAAAGAAATTTCATATCGTGATGCTGAAATTCAGAATGTAAGAAAACGTCTGATGGCTGAAAAAGCCTCCGCAATACAGTATGGCGGAATGGGTCTTGCTAGGAAAATGTTGAATGTTCTCTCAGATATTGATAGGGCCCTTTCGGTATCTGAAGATGAAGGATTGACACTAATTAGAACTAAGATGTGGTCTGAATTAAATTCTGATGGCGTGAAGGTTATTTTGACCAAAGGAGAACGCTTCGACCCGACTAAAATGGAAGCGATTACTGCTCTTCCGCCTTCTGAAGAATATCCTGCAAATACAGTTATTGACGAACTCGAGGCAGGATACATGTACAAAGACAGAGTAATTATTCCAGCAAGGGTTGTCGTTGCGTCAGACCAGTAACTATCGATGTTGATTTAAATTTACAACTCCAACTTCTAATCTGTCGTGTGTAGGATGAACTTCTACCATTAATACTGGCACTTCCAACAAATCTGCAATATTTTCAGCTGCAGACAATGGGAATTCGATATGTTGTGTTGATGCGTTATATCTAATCCAGCCATCATTCAATGCAAGGAAGTCTTTCATTTCCTTAACATCTTCAGAGGCATCTTCCAAAGAGCAAGGTATTGCGCCAAATAATATTGTGTCATCCTCAGATAGCACTTCGTAAGGGCGTAAGTTAGCCTCCCCTCTTCTTCTGAAACGATTTCTAAGTTGTCCAGCGTCTTTGTAGGATGCTGTACAAAATTTCAGATGATAATCGAATTCTGCCGCCGCTTCTTTCAACCGTAATGCTAAATCCGCAGAACCCTCCGCTGCTGCGGTTATTCCACCTGCTAAATTGAAACCTCGAACATCCATGTTCTCCTGATTTCCAACGGTAATCTCGAGTTCATTGATATTTAGAAATTGAATATTTGTTCCATTAATTGATTCAATTAAATCAAACAACTGCGATTCTTTGTCAGGTTCTGCAGGTAACTCAACGCCTACACAAACACCACCATCTGAAGCAACATCAATTGCTTCCAAGTATCGATCTAATTTTAAATCGAGTAGATGGAATCGCAACTCATCTAAACCGGCTTTTGCTAATTCTGTTGCCTGTTCCGCTTTTATTGGAATTGATGTATAACAGTGTATGTGGTGCTCAGGTCCAAATTCAGATTTTAACCGTATTATTGCTTCAACTGTTTTATCGAAATCAAGCATAGGATCTCCGCCTGTTATTCCCGTACCAGTGGCGTTCATCGCCCTAGCTTCTTCGATAACTTCATCGAAATTATTGCACCTTCTCTCGTTGGCAAACATGTCTGGAGTTTCTCTTCTGTTGTCAGAAAGGGGGCAATAATCACATCCCCAGTGGCACTTTCCGGTGACAAATAGTACCAGTTTGCTTCCCATTTGGCATTGAACGCACCCTTCGGCTTCACCAATTTCGGGGGTGAATACCTCTGTAGCCATTTGCAGGTGCATGTCTCTCTGTCCAACAACTATCGTATGAAATCACTGATTAAATTTCATCTAATCTTGATTTTGCAGACTGGATTAACCAATTGTGGAATAACAGATTTTCAGTTAATTCTGGATGGAATGTCAAAGCAACGATTTCTCCCTCTTTGATTCCAACGACTTCATCGTTTAGCCAAGCAATTGCATTATCAGAACCACCAGAAAATCTTGGGGCCCTAATGAATACACCCTGAAATTTACTATTATTTTCAAAATCAATTCTCAGTTCTGATTCAAAACTATTGATTTGTCTTCCAAATGCGTTTCTTTCTATATCTGCAGAAATTAATTTCTTCTGCGATAGGAGTATAGCTCCCGCACATGTTCCGAGCACTGGTATCCTTGATTTCGTGATATATTCCCATAATTTCTGGTAAAGCTCTTCTGATTTACCGGCTATTTTCATTGCTGTTGATTCTCCTCCGGGTAAAACCAGAGCGTCGATTCCTTCTACGTCGGATGATTTTCTAAGTTCTCTAATAGTAATCTCAAATCCAAGGAGGTTTGATGATTGTTGAAGTGAATGCATGTGCTCATGACGAGAGCCCTGCAACATCGCAACGCCTATCACCAGCATGTTTTGGACGTAAGGTGTTTATTTTATCAGACCAACGGTTTAGAGTGTAGTTATTGAACTAGGCGCGCTTAGAAGGGTTTGATGCAACACCAAGGTGACTGTTTCCTTGTCCCAGGCCCAACTCGCATGTCCAAGCAATGTCTTGATGCAATGGCAACCCCAGTAATTACCGCAAGAGGTGGAGAGTTTAGAGACGTAATGGCTCAACTGAACAGCG
This sequence comes from Methanobacteriota archaeon, assembly GCA_029979405.1. Next base: position 4,747 of record JAPOHM010000003.1, on the reverse strand, counting down.
GTCTTCGATATGCATTCAATTTATCACCATCTCCAGATATCAAGAAAAGTCAATCATGGACTGGAGATGATGGTTACAAGGTGATTGTTGTTTCAGGCTCAGGAACTGCCGCTATGGAGATGGTAATGGCTAACCGGTTCAGACCAAATGATAGAGTCCTAGTTCCAACAAATGGTAAATTCGGAGAAAGAGTCGCTGAAATGGGCGCTCAGTTCTGCAATGTAAAGCATCTAAAATATGAGTGGGGAAGATCATTCGATTTAGGAGAAATAGAGGAGATTCTTGCAAGAGGAAACCTTGAGGCTTTGGCGATATGCCACAACGAGACCTCTGCAGGTATAACTCAGGACGCAGAGTCATTAGCAGAAATGTGCAAAAAATACGATGTAGCATTTATTCTTGACGGCATAACAAGTGTTGGTGGTCTTCCAGTACATCCCGAAAAATGGTCTGCTGAAGCGGTTGTCGTTGGTGCTCAGAAATGTACAGCTGGTCCAAGTGGTATAGCCGCCATCGCAGTTAGCAAACACTTTGCAGATAGATGCATTGCAATTAGAAATCAGGGGGATTCGAATCCACTCTACTATTTCGACATCATCCCTGCGCTGAAGAAAGGTGAGGATGACCAAACACCTTGGACTCCGGCAATAAATCCAGCAATGGGCTGGGCTGCGGCTCTTGAAATATTGAAGGATGAAGGATTGGAAGAAAGATGGGAAAGGTGCAAAAATTTGGCGGTAGGTGTTCGCAAATTATTCCTTGATTTAGGATTTGATTTACTTGCAGACGAATTCTCGAGGTCCGAAACAGTTACTGCGATCATGTATCCTGAAGGAATAGACGATACATGGAGGTCCAAGTTGAAAGAAGACTATCAAACACAAGTCATCGGTGCTCAAGACCATCTCAAAGGAAAGATGTTCAGAATTGGCAGTATGGGTGAGACTACCAAAGAAGAGATGATTGAAGGATGCAAGAGGATGCTGGATTGCTTTAGAGAGTGTGGCCATCAACTACCAAATGTAGACGTAGAATCTTATTTCCAGTGAGTTAAATGTACGTTGTTTTAGGCCGTTTCCAACCCTTTCACAAGGGACACGAATATCTAGTTGAGCATGCTTTGAGATTGGGTCCAACAACCATTGCCATTGGTTCGAGTGAATCAGCAATTGATTTTGATAATCCATGGATTGCAGAAGAAAGGAAACAAATGATTTCCAGATGGTTGGGGCAACGTGAAGCAAACATAGTTTTGATTCCAGACATTAATGACCCACCAAATTATGTTGCTCATGCAAAAAAATTTCACGGAGATGGAATCTTGGTTACCAGTGATTTAGCAACTAAACAGCTGTACGAAGATGCTGGCTACGAGGTAATGTATGTTGAATTGGAAAATAGAGATTCATACGAGGGTTGGAGGGTGCGTACAACGCTGAAAATGTTATCTACAGTCTACGAAGAAGAAGCCCAGAAACAAGTAATGTCAGTTTCAATACCTGTTCCTGTTGTAGATTGGTTGATAGAAAATGATGGTTTGCATCGCTTATATTCCATGTCGAAAGATATCGAAAGAGTAGGGTGAATCCTCAACGCTTATGTTGTTGGTAGTTCACCACATACCGTGGACATCCTCCAAAAAGCTGGGATGATTGTCGCTGGGATTGGCATCAGTGGCCTACTTGGAGCGATAAGTTCAGTTTTATTTTTGTATGTTCTAATCGATGCGGCAATCGCTTCCGCAGATGAAGTTCTTTGGGTATATCTTGCAGGGTTTTTTGGAGTTATAATCGGAGGACTATGCTTCAAAATTGTAATGTGGGCTAGCAGAGGGCAGAAGCCAATCAACTGATGTAAAAAACCTCGCCACTTTCATTAATCGGTTATGTCACCGCTGTGTTATGGGTATCAAGGAACGCTATGGTGTCGACTTTGGCGTATTCAAGGACCCAACTACATGGAAAGCATTCGGCATAGGCATTATTCTGTTTACGCTGATTGGTTATTCGGGACTTTCAATTTTCGACTTAGCATCCTCAAGTTATGGTGTGGATAAAGACAACATTAGGTTAGCACCTGACTTTGAGGTTGAAACAGTTAATCGTAGTGTTGAGGAATCAAGCCTTGTTGATGATGAAGGATGGTTTAAATTGTCTGACCATCGTGGTAAGGTGGTAATTTTAGATTTCATGGCTATTGATTGTGTAAACTGTCATTATGTTCAGGAACATCTCGAAACTAAGGTTGATTATTGGAATGATTTCGACGGGAGTTATGAAATCGTTGTTGTTTCGGTTGGCATGTGGTATGGTTATGAAACCCTTTCAATGCTAAATGATACGTTCGGAGATCCAGATTCTGATTCTCACATGCCTTGGGTTGTAGCAACAGGGGCTACCGATTCAGTATTGAAATCTGAACCCATACATACAGGGGTTAATTCATCCTCGATTTCTCTTGATAATGGCGCATATTGTCTAAAAGCATGGGTAAACAATTCCGAAAAAGCAGTTAGATGTCTTGATTTAGGGGTATCTTCAGAAGACAATGATGGTTTAGAGTATGATGTAGAAGGAATAAATATCGAGATTGAAGAAAATTCCTCAATAAATTTCACACTTTCCTCGACATTGGGTGAGAATATATCATGGGAAATTATTGAATTTACGAGGGGTGATATGGTTGAAGAATACCAAGCTCAAGCGATTCCTGTAGTTCTGGTAATCGACCATGAAGGATTCATAGTGGCAAAAGAGAACTCGGGCACTCCAACTGGAGGTTGGGGCGATTTCGATGATGCAGTGATTGCTGCTGCCAATGGAAATGCGGAAAATTTGAGATTCTCGTTAGCAGAAGTTGACAGGTCACCTGGCGCAATCTTTGCAATGGGGTTATTACTCGGTGTTTTGGTGTATTTCTCACCTTGTGCATTCCCAATCTTACCCGGATATATTTCGTATTACATAAATTTAGGACAACGAGAAGATGAACTAATTGAGGCTGGCAAATTGGATAAAAAAATGCCACCTCACTGGGCACTTGGTGGTCTGGCTGCACTTGGGCAGTTGACCTTTTTTGCTCTAATAGGAATTGTAGTGCTTGGACTTGGAAGTGTGATAAATCTCTCTGGAGCATTGCACTTTTTCGCCTTGGCTGTAGCAATTCTTTTGATAATTCTTGGTGCATTTATGTTAACTGGGGGAACTGCTCATCTGCTCGGATTTGTGCAAAAACTAGTGGATAAATATTCAACCACAGAAATGGATGATAGATTCACTCCTAAGAGAAATATGTATCTTTGGGGGATTGGATATTCTGCGGCCTCGATAGATTGTACTGCCGCAGCCGTAATTCCATTTATTGCGTATTTGGCAGTTATTGGTGGAAGTGCCACTTGGACAGGATTAGCCGGTATCATGCTCTCAGTCAGCTTGCTGATGATTGCAGTGACCACAGTAGTTGGAATGGGTCAGCAACAGTTCATAACCATCCTAAGAAGGTCTACTGGTCTAATAAAAGCAATCGGAGCATGGATGATGATGATGGCCGGAGTCGCTCTAACTATTTACCTAACTCAACCTGATTTAGTGTCAAGTTTAGTAAATTGATTCCTTGTAGTAGTGTTAAATACTAACTTTTATTCCGTCTACTCATGCAAAAGAGTGTTGCAATACTTATGACCTTCTTGCTTATGCTAGCAGGTTGTTTAGATACAGTTGAAGATGTAGTTTCAGAGATCGTCCCAGGATGTGATGATGAAACCGCATTAAATTATGATGAGACTGCTGATAATAGCCAGGCTTGCGTAACCGAACAAATTTTGATTGATGCCGTAGATGGTTTCATTCTCCTCGTGGAGGATGGACCTTCGTTAGGCGATACCGCTGGAATGATCCAATCATACTCTGGTGATATGGAAGGTACACAGGCAGACATTGAAATGACGATGATTGTAACCGGTGAATCAACTTACATGGCTCAAAACCTGGATGCAGGAATGATGCAATACTCATCGGAAATGTGGACAGTCGGAAACGCTGATGGGACCACAACTCACTATGGTGACGTACTTGGAGAGAAGTTCCACATGGTTAGCGAGATGTCGATTGATGAAACACTATACGCAATGATGTCAGGTGATGAAGATGAAATCGATGAAGAAATGGGGGATGAAGAAGACGGTGAAATGGATGATGTAAGTCCAGAAATGTTTGATTGGACTTCTGGAAACTTCGCATTCGAAGAGGTAATTTCTGAAGATGGAAATCTATACCTCCAATTCTCTGCAGATTTGAAAGTCACCGCAATGCCAGAAATGATGTTTGCAAACACTGTTATGCTAAACAGCGACCTAACTTTCAGATCGTGGAGTGTAGATGTTGAGGACAATATCACAAGCATAACAATCCTTTCAATGGCCGAAATTGACGACATCATGTCAATGAATGCTGATGAATTTGTAGACCAGATGCCACTACCATTCACTCTTGAGGATGCATGGGGCGAAGACCTAAGCGAATTCTGGGGCGATGAAACAGATACCTCCGGTTCGAGCGCTACTGGAAGAAATGCTACAGAAGGATACTATTTCTCAATGTATGTTTGTAACGATTTTGTCAACGGTGACATCATGACCAACACCTCAGATGCTGATGAATTCTACAGTCTTTGGACAGGGTCAGGCCTCGATGACAGCATGTGTGGATCAGACCTAATTGAAAACCACACTTTCACAAATACCACCGTT
>JAPOHM010000256.1 GCA_029979405.1 Methanobacteriota archaeon | reverse complement strand
GGGTCGGTCTTAGGGAACCCAGTGTTCCCTCTAACCAAAGCAGTAGCACAGGCCCTATTTGAAGACCGCGATTGTATGTGTTCATGCAAAATGTTTCATCATTGAGCGATGAGGGCCTATTCCTTTAATCTCATATTCATCGTCAATGATTTCCCATCCTTGACTCTGATAGAAAGGGATTGCATGTTCTCTGGCCTGCAAAAATCCGGCTGTTGCTCCGAATTGTTTGATTGCGTTTTCCTCTAGTTGATTGAGTACTTTAGCTGCATTTCCTCGACGCCTATGAGTTTCCAGAGTCCCCATTTGACGAATCTGAATTGCAGGCCTTGGGCCTCCTTCAGTAAGCGGGCCGAATGCTGGGCAATGTGCGGCACCGGGTCCAGCGTGATCTGCTTGTGAGCCATCACTTGATTCCGGAATAACGTGAGCTCTGCCAACTGCTACTATCTTGTTGCCATCTTCTACCCAAGCGTGGATAGCTTGGTCATCGTCTGCTAAGATTTCTGCACCCCTGGGGAAACCAAGAGGGGCCCTTAGAACAGCGTACCTACAATCGTAATACTTCTCATCTGGTTCCCAATTTGGACCAGATACTGGCATCAAATCACCACATTACTAGCACTGATAGGAAAGATACTACAGGGAATGAAGCCAATGCAGTAACTCCTCCCCACCCCATGCCTGGCTTTCCTTGAGAAAATCCAACTATCAGGAAAATTATGCTAAGCAATAATCCCAAACAACATGTTGCACCAGATATGTCACCTACAACCATGAAGAGGTCATACGATCCGTCTTCAGAATAATAATCCGCTTCAAATCTAAGTTCTTGTCCATAATCTATTCCTGTGTCGAAATAGATTGTTTGGTTCTCATTATTCCAATGTCCAACTAATTCATCACTAGGGCCATCGGATTTGTAGATGTGTGCATTGTAATCATCATACCTGTCGCAATAAACATCAGGAAAATCGTTATTTTGATCGCTGTATATACCACACCATGAGAGGTAATTGTCTTCATCTAAGGAAAATTCTCCACGATATACCGTGCTATTTTCATCCTTGTAAAGCGTGACCAATTTTTCTCCATCTCCAGTATCATCAATTCCAAGCCCTGCACCAATCATTAGAATCAACAAAGGTACGAAGAAAATAGCGAACGGTATGCCTCCGCCAATGAAGAAGTGTTTCCAAACAAATGGTGGTTTTTCAATTGCTATCATTTGTCCATTAGGGCCCATTACAAACTTGACATTTTGTGGCAGGGTTGCCATCAAATTGCCCCGTGCTTGGCCAATTCCGCCAGTTAACATTGCACCTTGGTTTTGCATAACTGGAGTTGCTGCAGGTTCTACAGCGACGGGTGCAGATTGAATTTCAATGGATTTAGGAGGAGCATTAATTTCGATTTTAGGCTCTTGAGCGTCGTCCGACATGTTTGGGTCTAGCGGTTTTGGGTTAAAAAACGGTGGCTGATTTTCTTCGCAATAGTTTGAGTCGCGTTGAAATACAACTTATCGG
>JAPOHM010000111.1 GCA_029979405.1 Methanobacteriota archaeon | reverse complement strand
GCCACTGCCACTCAATATGCCTAAATCCTGTACGAATATGCCCCAGAAAAGGACGATTAGTGAATAACCAAGGCCGGTAATAAGAGGTCCACCTGCCATTGCAGATTGAAGTGCAGGCCAAGCCAACCAAGTAGCAGCCCCTAACATTGCGAATGCTGAAAATGAAGATAATTTTTCGATTTTGTCCATACGATGCTTAATTTCAGCATCAACTGCTTCTTGCAGGTCTACAAAACCATCCATAAATCCTCCACTCCCTACCTATCATATCAGAATCTCGGTTCATTTCGAGATCTAAACCAAATTATTACCATTACCGATAACCCAACAAGTAACAATAACTCGATAGTGCCTATTCCCATTCCAGAATTATAATCACTTGTCGAATATTTTGAAATTTTATCTCCATTTTCGTTTAGATAGGACAATTCAACATTGAATGTCTCGAACCAATCCATGTCTACTTCCATGTAGACAATAGCCGTAGCATTACGAACATAACTTGTAGGTCCAACCACAGAATCAAAACATTCTCCGTCACTACACAACGTGAAATCTGTAGTACTCGCTCCGTTGTTTTGGACCGTTACCCAGAAGCCATTCTTGCCCGGTTCTATTTCTGTCTTAGAAGGAATAATGTCGATGATTTGTAAGTCGACAGCACTTGTCGGAGATATCGCTACTCCAATATTGTTCATCCCAATATTGCCTGCTTCATCTTCTGCCTGTATGATGATTTGATGATATCCTACTCCGAGTTTAGGGAGTTCAAAGTATTGAACTTCTGACCACGATAAATCGGTAAAATAATTGTCGTAAATTCTAATTGAAAATTTAATTTTGTCAATTGAAGAATGGTCATCAAAAGATTCGGTTAAATTCAGCCTAATATTCTCGGAGGTGTAGAATAATTCTTGGCTCGAGTTCCATTCGCTTTCATTTCTTTCAACCTCTAAATCAGCTATGATTACCGGCCCATTTGCATCGCTCAATCTTATCGTCCAGTTTCCGATTGTGTAGTGTCCAACATCATCGCTAACATTTGCAGAAAGCCAGTATTCGATATTATTACGAGCCTTGTGGCGTTCAGTGATATTGTCATTTATTGAGTTAAGATTTGAATCAACATAGAATGAAGTTTCAAGAACATCACCCGTATACCACCAGTCAAGAGATTTGTTACTCGTCCAGTAAACCCTCAGGTTGTTATCGTGGTCGTCTCCTACCATCAAGTCCCAAGTAAACAATCCTGGTGGAATAATCTGAACATCATTACTGGCGTTAATCCAAGGGTCTCCATCATCGAGAATTAGGCTCGTATTGTATGAGCCAGATAGGCCGCCTTCGTCAATGCAGGTTACGCTGACATTAATCGAGGTGTCAGGCTGAAATTGAGTAAGGTTGACGCTAAGATTTTCACTCGAATTAGCGATATTCCAGTAGCAGTCATGCGTTGATAGAGGGGCGTCTTCTATTATCGGAACAAACTCGTAAGCAGTGTCTTCCCAAGGTAAAGCATAATCTTCAGGGATTGTCACAGTGGGTGCATCATTCATTCCAAGTGAGATTGTGTAATATCCAGTAACCGATGTTTCAGCTCTTTGCAGAGTAAAATTGCTTGAAGAGCCACTAATCCACTCGTTTAGAGGAGATGAAACATATTGCCAATCACCATTTGTTACAATCGATAGGTTTGATGTTTGTCTTATGTCGTTCTGGAATGGCACTTCTATTCTGATTAAGTCGATATGAGATCTGCTACTTGCAATATCTGCAGATTCCATCCAGCCCCACAAGCCCTGTGAAAAGTCGATATTAGCAGTGATTGTTACATTTGAAAATGCCACATCATTATTGTCAAAAATGCAACACAGCGCATCGACGCCATTGGTGTAGGTCAATGATTCAATAAGTTGAACCAGGTTCGAGACGTCGCCGTCAAGGAACCTGTCTACCTGACTTTGAATTCCAGCTTCCTGACCAGGGATGAAAGGAAGGCCGAAACCCGTATTGAACAAGTGATTAGCACTCCATGTTCCACTAACATTCTCATTAGCGTTCATAGTAGAATCAAATTGTAGAACTGCTGAACCTCTTGGTAACGTTTTGTTAATTTGGCTTTCAGCCCACTCAACGGTAGGTGGCCAAGTCGAGTTACCGGTTGGGAGTCCCTCGATGATTACTCTCGCTTGCCATCCTCCTCCAAATTCACCAACACTGAGATTGTTACCATCCCACGGAATGATTTTACCAGTCCCGGTATGATATGCTGCGATTGAAATTTCAGAAGAATAGTTGTTTGAAAGGTTGTAAACGCTTTGCTGTGTTGGAATAGTCACTACATTTTCACTATTTCTCACCGCAGTTCCTCCATCTCCAGAAAGGACGACTGGAACTCCAGTAGGTGCATCAACAGACCCGTTTGTAATACTCACATTCCAATCGCTACCAAGTATCTGCATGGTATCTGCCCCATACGCTTCAAACAGGTCTTCGATTATTGGATAGGCATCTAACACAACAAATGTTTGTGTTGAAGGAATTGGCTCATGCCACATAACGACGTATCCTTCACAAGTAGCACTCGGAGTGTACATCGAGCCGGATGGCTCAGAGATTTCTTTTCCTGTCCAAGGGTCTGTTAGTTTGATTTCACATCCCTCTACAGGATTGCCAAACGGGTCTTCAACCTCAACCGTCCAAGAATGTCCTTCTGAAGCCCAAACTGTAGGCATCAGAAGTATAATTGTAAGCAAAAGTATCCTGCGCACATAGGAATCGTGCTGTTCATTGCACATCAAGCAAACGGCCTTTCGCGCCCATATGTTCAAGGTCGTCCTTGTTTCAACTCGGAGGGAAGGGGGAGGTTTATGCCCGGACTAATCACCATGGATGACTTGACAAACGAGGAAATAATTTCCATTTTGGACGATGCTGAAAGGCTACTACCAGTAGCAAAAGGCGAGACATACCTGCCATTATTACAAGGCAAAATCCTTGGCAACTTGTTCTTCGAACCTTCAACCAGAACTCGAATGTCTTTTGAGACCGCTATGAAAAGACTTGGCGGCGACGTGGTAAATCTTGGAGATGTCAAAACATCGTCCGTTGTTAAGGGAGAAACACTCTTCGATACTATCCAGATGGTTGACGGCTATACTGACATTATCGCAATGCGCCATCCAAGACAAGGTGCTGCGCAATACGCCTGTGACAGCGCAAGAGTTCCAATTTTGAACGGAGGCGACGGAGCAGGGCACCATCCAACACAAACCATGCTCGACTTATTCACAATTCGTAGAGCCCACGGAAGGCTTGACGGTTTGAATGTTGTACTCGCTGGTGATTTGAGATATGGAAGAACAGTTCACTCACTCTCTCACGCTCTGGTAAGATTCGGATGCAATGTCACATTTGCATCTCCTGAAGGTTTGAGAATGCCTGAAGAAATAGTTAACGACCTCAAGGCACACGGAGCTGAGGTTAATGAGACCACGAACCTTCTTGAACAAATCAACGCGGCTGACGTAATTTACATGACGAGAATACAAAAAGAAAGGTTCCCAGACGAGGATGAATACGCAAAGGTTGCAGGGGCATACAAGCTACACGCAAGGGACCTCGATGGAGCAAAGGAGAACATGATCATCATGCATCCACTTCCAAGAGTAGACGAAATACATCCGTCCGTAGACTCGACGAGGCACGCATCATATTTCGAACAAGCCTTCAACGGAGTAGTTGCAAGAATGTCACTGATGTGTTGGCTACTCGGAATTAAAGTTCCAGAAAACATTGAAGGAGGTGCAAGCGAATGAGTCAAGAAGGTAGCATGAGAAGAGTTACTGCAATCAAGAACGGCACGGTAATCGACCACGTACCAGCAGGAAAGGCCCTTTCTGTATTGAAAATGCTTGGAATCGATGGAAACATGTCAAATCCGGTTTCTCTGGTAATGAACGTACCTTCTCAGAAAATGGGTGGTAAGGACATCATCAAGGTCGAGGATAGGGAACTAACTCAGCATGAATTAGACAGACTTGCACTGGTCGCTCCTGATGCATCAGTAGCAATCATCAGAGCGTATACCGTCGCTGAAAAGATGGAAATCAATCTGACAGAAGAAGTCGTCAACGTCGCGAGATGCACATTCTCGAACTGTATTACTACCAATCCAATGGAACCTCTTCCTCACAGGCTAATAGTAACTAAGAGAGAGCCTCTCGAGCTTCGATGCAGATATTGTGGTAAGTTCCAAGAAATCGACAAACTCGTCGATAATCTGCTTTGAGTTTTCCACTCCCAGATTTTGATCCAAGTCTGGTAGATAGCAGATTAACGCATCTCAGAGATTGTTTTCACAAGTGTTTCCGTTATCATCTGAGTTTGTCCCATCCGGACAGGTTGTGTTATCCCAAAAAATATAATTCCAAGATGCAATAGATAAATCAGCGCCATTCAAATTTGTATTTTCAAATCTTACTCTATCAATATTTGAATCCATAAAATCAACATCAGACAAGTTAGCAAACCGGAAATCCGTTTGCTGAAGGTATCCGTCATCAAATACGGAACCGCTGAGATTCGAGTATTGGAAACTAGCAGCCGCTAATGACGACCTTTCGAAGTATATATTCCTAAAAACACTACCATCAAAGGTTGTACCAGTAGCCTCCACTAAGTAGAAACTGGTATTATTAAATGAACTGTTTTGAAAATTTGCCCCCCTTAAGTTTGCATAATCAAAATCGGTATTGTGAAATATGGAGAACATGAAGTTAGTTCCCCTATAATCATTATATCGTAGAGTCATATTTGAATAATCACGATATGAGGCTTCTCCTGCAAGGAAATCAAATGCCAATTGCTCCCAATAATTTGCTGCATTCTGATAGCTTGTTAGAAGTGTTTGATTATTCAATAGATTGTTCTGCAGTTCTAGTATTGTAGTATTTGCACTCTCCAATGATTCCGATAGTCCTGATATTGTCTGGTTTGATTCATTCAGCAAATCAAGAATAGAATCCCTATATGATTCCTGTTCAATTATTTGCTGATTTAAAATTGAAATATTTTGTTGGCAATTTGACAACTGTTGCTCAAGCAATTCAATTTGGTTCTGAGAATAATCAATTTGGCTTTGCAGCAATAAGATGCTTACATTTGCATTTTCAAGTTGGACTATGAGTTCAGCAGAGGTGTTGTTTGAGTTTTCTAACTGAATCAATAGTGAGTCTCTGTAGGCTTCAATGATTGTAATTCCCTCTGCATGGTCTTGAATCATCTGCGTAGCATCTGACAT
>JAPOHM010000190.1 GCA_029979405.1 Methanobacteriota archaeon | reverse complement strand
TCAAAGGAACAGGATTGGATGAATTGAAGGATTTCATCTACGACAACCTAGGATTCATGAGGATTTTCCTCAAGCCACAAGGACAGGAAGCAGACCTTGAGGAGCCATTGATTGTGAAAGATGATTCAACCGTTGAAAACGTGTGTAACAATCTGCATCGAGACTTCGTAAGGAAGTTCAGATTTGCTAGAGTCAAGGGGCCGTCTGCAAAGTTTGACTGGCAACGTGTGGGCCTAGAACATCAACTCAAAGATGGCGACCTTCTATCGATTATCATCAAACGATGAGCATCATTGAACTTGCTCTTTTGGGGCAAAATCTGAATCTGATAATACGCTCATCATTACTGATGCACCGCCTGCAACGAATACGATACCCACAGTTGCGTGAATCGTCCATCCAAGCAAGTTGTTGTATCCTCCGATTAATACCAACATTAGATACCAAGACAAAATCGATACAGTTGGTATCAAGAATGCGAACAATCTCTTTCGCCCCCCATACATTCTGTACACAACATCTAGAATGATTCCAGTTAAGATTGGGGTTAACATGTGCTTCCATGCTTCACCAAGTTTTCCTGGAGCGAAGGCCGCAACTGCGATGCTATTTGCAAAAAGTAAGACTGTGAAAGCACCAAATTGTGGCCTCCATCTCTTCATGAAGAAGAAGATAAATCCAGCCATTATCATTGATTGGAATGTGATAGATGTAATCCCTCTTTCCAAACCTTCTGTGCCTAAAGCACAACCCTTACCCATGCACATTTCGATGTATCCGGTAGTCAAATGATTCGAGTAAATTGTGAATAATGTGATTACTGACCAAGCGCATCCTAGGCCAAATACAATTGGAATTTGTGACTTGAATGTCTTGCCACTATCTGGGTCATGCCAAGCGACCATTGCAGGAACTAGCAAACTCAAAATCAATCCCGCAGCTAATCCCAAATGAGTAGGAGAGAGTAGAATATCTGTGCCTCCTTCTATTCCAAAGAAAGAGTGCCATAACATGTCGCCAAAGCCTGAGATTGAGAACACAATCATCCCCATAACTCCGACCTTATATCCGCCTGGCATTCCGTCTAGGAATTCCTTAATCGCAGCAGGGCTCTTGGGAATCGGGCCGTCATGAATTTGCCATAGAGCAAACACGATGTAACAAGCATAGGCAGTAAAACCAGAGTACCAAATACCATGCCACTTGGTAAAGAATGAATCATCTACTTCGCCATGAGTATGAGCCCAACCATCTATGCACATACCAATGAAACACCAAAATGCAAGTGCTAGCATTGTCAAATCAAACCTCTTTGTTCCAGGTTTTGCAATTCCAGTAGTAAAATGCCTAATCAAGAAATACACTAAGGCAATAGCTAATGACCCGAAAAAGACCTCACTAAAATCTCTCAACTCTTGTGGTGTACCAAAAATTCCGACTAGACCCTTCGCATTTCCTGCCATACACAAAAATCACTGATTTACTAAATACAATTTTCCTAACACCAGTGTTACTTCGAACATGAATTGAATGTTCATGTTAAATGTCAAAGGGAAAATTGAATGATTAGGTCTGAAATTCAATGCGGTTTCTATGTGGCAGTTTGGAATGAAATAATATATACTTTGAAATTTATCAGTAACTATGCAAGGTAGTTCATACATCGGTTTGTTCTTCTTTTCCTGCATAGCATTCACAATAATTTTGTTTTTGTTTACCAGAGCACGCATCCAATATTTCAATGACATTGACAAAAGAATATTGGGAACTAAGGACCCATTTTGGAGTAACATTCACGGTCTGACAATATTCATTTTATTGGGAATATTGATTATTGATTTCTTTTATGTAGCATGGGATTCGATGGCTGTTATGTGCCTCGGAAGCAACAATTGTGGACCAAGTAATTTTGAATCACTAATACTGTTAGGAAATCGTATAGATACAGAATATGCATATTTCTACCTTGGATCAGTACTGATGCCCGTAATTTGGACTTCATGGGCATTTTTACAAGAGTTAAAAATTAGCAAAAAAATGAGGAGTGCTAGAACTGACCTACTACTAGGCAACATTGACGGTGTCCCAACGAGAGAACCAATGCCACCTGTCGTGGTACAAGTTCAGGAACCTGAACAACTTGCGGAAGTTATTGAGGCTGAGTCCATTCCTAAAAATGAGGAGGGGAACCCGGCAACTGTCGAACAAGTTCTTGCAGCGATGGATGTGGAACTCAAACGGGCAATCAGGGCTGCTGAAATGTTACAAGTTGAATTAGATGAGACAAAAGAAAAAGTCGAATTATTGGAAGAAGAGGTTCAAATTCGTGATGAAGAAATACAGCAGATTAAGGATTCTAAGTCAAATCTTGACAAATTGATCACTGAAAATAATTCTAACGACGACAGTGGTAAATCACTTTCCTTAACCGATTCAGTCATGGTTGGCGATTCAGTAATGGGAGGAGTCAAGATTGACAAACAAATCAACAATGACCCAGAAGCTATCGCTCGAGCAGTCATCAATGCTTACAAAATGGGAGCAAGTGATTCCGAGTAGGGCCTATCGTCATAAACGGGAAACATAGCAGCACACCATATGCCAGAACCACTGCCGGATTTTGGCAACATTCGCTTTGATGGTACATTGCGGCCATCGCAAGAAGCAGCTTGTAAGGAAATTATTCCCCAATTAGAAAATGGTGAAACTAGGCTCTATGTTGTAGCCCCACCAGGTTCTGGTAAGACCGTTTTAGGACTCTATGTGTGGGCAGATTTGGTAAAAAAACCGGCATTGGTTCTATCTCCTAACTCGGCGATTCAAGCACAGTGGGCTGCCAGAACTTCATTGTTTGACCTCGATGGAAAAGAAGAATACATTAGCACTGACCCGAAGAAACCTGGATTGCTAACTTCACTAACCTACCAAGCTGTAACTGCACCGGGC
>JAPOHM010000083.1 GCA_029979405.1 Methanobacteriota archaeon | reverse complement strand
CAAGGGCCTGAATTGCTCCAGATGATTTGTCCTTCTGTTTCCTACCGGTTTGGAAGTATCTCTGAGCATTTTGATGGACGCTTTCTTCTAAATACAAAATCACCTTTTTCCCCGGCTGACCTTCTTCATCGGGTAAGTAAGCTGTGAAATTTGATTCAGCAGCGTTGACAGACTCAATCCATTCTATGCTTTTCACGGCCTTTTTGACATCATCCCAGCCTTGTTTCTCAACCGCTTCTCTAACTTGGTTTAGTAATCCTTCTATGTGTGTCCAATTTTCTTGTATAGCATGGCCAATGGCTTGTTGTTTTTCGACCTTATCTGCAAAACCTTCCAAGGCCTTTTCCTGTTGAGCAAGTCTTCTCTCTAATTTTTCAACCTCGGTTGAGAAACCTCTACCTGGCGCGCTTACATCGAGGGCTTCCGCTTCTCTTCTAGCAAGTGCTTGTGCATCGTGAGCACCCATCCACTCATCAACAGCTGCGCATAAAGTATCGAATTCTTTGAATTCTCTATCTTTCAAAATCGGTAAAATAGCTGGCCATGCTTGGTCGAATCCACCTTCTTTTAGGAATAGATAGCCTTTCCATTCACCGTTTAGAATTTCATTTAGCGATTTCCAAATTTTTTCAAGATCTACATCTTCGATTGAATCATCTCTACTAAAACCTGCTTCCTGACAAATCGAATCCGCGATTGGACCGCCCAGATTCAAAACTCCTCCAAGGGTTCTACCGAGTGTTTTATCGCTTTGAGTCATGAATGCAGTAAACTCTTGAAAATCGAGTTCATACGGGTTTAGAGCTGCGGGAGGAGGCAGGTATTCTACGCCTTTTTTCAGCGTCCTGTCCGCATATGATGCGTGGGTCAATGGCTGAATAATAACGTCATTTTCATCTGCTAAAATGATGTTTCCATCTCTGAAAACCTCAACGTATAGGTGATAATTTCCGTGAGATGATTCGAAGGTTAATTTGAGAACTCTGTCGAATCCTATTTGCTCGATTTTTTCTAATCGCGCATTGGTCAAAATTTTCCTTAGTACCATCGCAAATGGTGCAGGATATTGTGGCATTGGCCTGTCTCTTACACTGGTGTAAATTCGCTTTCCACGAACTAAGACGAGGTCTACATTCCCCCCTCCTTTCTTGCGCATTCGAAGGACAACTTGCTCGTAGTGAGGCTGATAGCACTTCTTGCAATGCGAACCAAGTAGCGAGGATAATTCACCTGCAATAACACGCAGGTCAAGTCCACTCATCGCATCTTTCATGCTCGCACCCATTGTTGGCCAGACTTTCTAACATTACCAACCTTCTCATGAGATAATAGGTGTGACAAAGTTTGGTCAACCGCTAATCCGGGATGTGCATCAGGAGTGTCAGCATATGCAAATTTCGCTATTTCTTCAAGCGCAGATATACCGGAAGTTACGGCATCTAAAACTCTATTGTGCCTGTTTATTCGATGGGTGATATAGTGTTCTAATGTCCTTTCAGGTAGAGGAATTACCGGCCCGTGCGATGGGAAAATTAGGTGTGGGTCTAAGTCCAACAATCTTTCTAATTGCTGAATATATTCTATCATGTCACCTTCAGCTGGAGGGACCAGTATAGTACCAATTCCCGCCACCATGTCTCCAGCAACTAATCCGGAGGATGAAATCAAACACAGGTGCTCGGGATGATGGCCTGGGGTGTGGAGGACCGTCCATTCTTGATTTCCAAGATTCAAAACTTCACCGTCTTTCAGAATCCTGTCTGCTGATTTTGATGCTGACCATATTGGAACATCAAACGCCTCTTTCAGTAAACCTTTGTCGGCCATATGATCAGAGTGTCCGTGAGTGTAAAATATTGCGACCAAGTTTCCATTATGCCGTTCTACTGCTTCAGCGACCTTCTCCATTCCTTCTCGGTGTCTAAATGCTGGGTCGACGACTATGAAATCGCCATCAGGGTCCCCAACTAAGTAGCAATTAGTGTGGTCTGCAGGAGGTAAGGTGGCAGTTCTTACAGGAACGACTTCAACCCCGTTAGCAAATAGTATTGAACGCCTTCCTGGCCTTCTATCTTCGAGGTCTATTGCTACTGCAGTCATGTCTTGGTCGCATAGATTTAGGCATCTATCAACTTCCATTAGAAGGGTTACTACTGGCGGAGCGACCTTGATTACGTTATTTTTCCAAGCGGTTATCATGTCGATAGGGCGCATCCATCGCGCATCAACAAATTCGGTTTGTCCGATTAGTGAAAACTCCTCGTGTTCGCTTGAGTGAATGTGCAGGAATGAATTCTCAAATCGCATTGGGCCAAATGGAGGTGTCGTTCGCATCGAAATTACTCTCATCCCAGTAGCGTCAGAAGGAATATCGCCATCTAGAGCTAAAGGAAACCAGTTCGCTTTATCCTCTGCGACCATTTCACGGAGGTCTGAATCAACTTCTACAAGTCGCCCCTCACTTGGTGCAAGTCCTAACTCTTCGACAACTTCACGCATTATTGCGCAATGCTGGATAGATATTCCAAGCGATTGACTCGCTTCTTTGTCAACTCTAGAAACACCTCCTCCGGGAAATGCCCAATATCCGGGAAACGATGGCATAGATTCGCTCCTTTTTCCGAGTAGAACTTCCACTCCCTCCTCACCATCTCTGGTAATCATCAGTGTCGCGGATGGGCGAGGAGGTTTTCGCTCAAAACTTGGCATTTCAAGTCCCTCAGGAACCTCGCTCATGGCCCGGCCAACCCTCAAATGGTTTCAAGACATACCATGGCATCGGCAGGTCATGGTGACAATTGAGGAGGATTTGGAGATGCTCGCAACGTCACTTGACATGGGTATTGATCCGTTCCCTCCACCAAAGAAAAAACGTCCTTGGGCAAAATATGCAATAGCCTCATTTCTTTCTATTATGATGATTAGTTGGGTCTCAAAATTCCTGATGAGATTTACCTGATTCAAGACCAGTATGCTTCTCTGATATCTTGATTAGCATTCATACAGGCAACCACGTCAGCAGGTCTTTGTGGCATTTCTGACATTCCGTTGAGATGTTCGTAAATCGGCATTACGTTGGACATGTTTACCACTCCCCATCCAACTTGGGTGCACGGCAGAATTGGTGACATAGGAGTAGTTCCTGATGTGGGGTCCCAAGTTGAGAAACTTGGATACCATGCAGAAAGGTTCAGTGCATTCCGAATATCAGAATTAGCTAAGGGTAGAGCAGAACTGTTCACGAGCAGACCATTTCTTCCCAATTCATCAGAGGCTCCAGAGCGCATGTCGCCTGTATCCTCTCGAAGCATGGTGATAATTAGGCTCAGAATTCCTGCAGTCCGTGGTGTAGCAAACGACGTTCCTGAAGTTTCATGGTAACCTGTTGTATCGTCATGATTAGGTAAAACTTGAGTCCAGTCTGCCGCAATATCTGGATAGGAGCCACTCATTGTCTCTTTTTGATCATCATCTTCTTCAGCATATCCAGAAATTCCAATCGACCATGGTGGTCCGGCGGTTGAATCTTGAACGGCTGGGGATGGAGTATTGTCCGAAGCACCGGTGTGAATTTTGTTATAATCGACTACTGCTACCTTTGTAGCGTCCTCAATTCCGGGAACGGGAACACTTCCGATCGGTCCAAATGATGTTGTGATAATGTCCACTAGTGGCTGATTCGCAGCAGCTAATACCGCGGCGTCAGAGAACCCCTCAACGAAGAAAATAACGGCGTCCGGATTTGCATCCAATACAGCTCCTGTTACGGCGGTTCCGTGACCGTCACTCGGGTCGTCCAAGATTGGTATGTCAGTTCCGTCATCAGGTGTTGTTCCGATAATCCTCGTACCTGGGAAGTAAACGATATCTGATGATGTAATCACGTCCCAGCAAGTTTCCCTGTCTGCTTCATACCTTTCTTGCCATGAACCCTCCCAGGTCAGGTTGCAGTGCATCGTAACCCCGAGCCCGTCAAGTAGCCAGTCAGGATAAGTTTCATTGAGCATGAACCTTTCGTGATATACGTTGATTCCAGTGTCGATTGGGGCGACGACGCTGTACGCTCCAAAGGTTTCAACTTCCTCGACAGGTGCTACTGATTTCTTGGTATCTTCTCCAAGACATCCTGATAGCGAGACGCTAAGCATCAGTAGCGCCGAAAGTACGACGAATGATTTGTCTCGCATGATATGTCGTGCGACCTTTACATCTTGAGTTTGACTATTTCCAAATCTAAGACTAATATACAGAAAAGAATAAAACTTGGATTGCTGAATTACATTTATGCAAAGAAGATTTTCAAGACTTAAATCGATTTTCATGGTGACTTTGTTTGTGCTTTCCACAACTCTCGCTGGATGTTTGGATGGAGTCACGGACCAAGAGGATGAGTCAACTGCAGGTAATTCAGCTGGTAGTTCAGTCCCTAAGCAAGCTATGGGATTGTGGCCACCAAATGTAGATGGCCACCTCAGCGAAGGAAATGGTTTCTTATTTGACGAATGGTCAGATTCTTACAAGATAACAATTCAACTTGAAGGTGTCAAAGGGACAATGAAAAAAGCAGATTTAATGATAAAAGCAGTTGACCAAGATATATCTATTGCAATTTCGTCGAATGAATTCAGTGTTTCTCCTTCAACAATCAAAATCGATTTCAATGATAGGAAGTTAGTTAGCCAAGTCCAAGGAAATCCCGCTATTTTTTACAAATCATCACCCGACTGTAAATTTTTTGATTGTGATGAGGAAGGTGATTTACCAATCGTAAAGAATATGTGGAACATGTCAATTATGGAAACTATGACTCCTATTTTCCCAACTAATTCGATTGCATCCACATACAATTTTTTAACTAGCAATTTGGTAACTGAGGCCACAGCACACCGTTTCTTCTATAATTCATCGCAAGCAGATATTGGAATTGAGATCCACTCTGACGGTGGAGTTTGGTCATATCAGAAATCTTTCAATTTCGACTGGGTAATTCCCCTGATTTACACGGTTAATGATATTTCTATAGAAAGAATTGAGGTTACTCAAACCATTCAAACAGAAAATAATGATGTCAGACTGGTAGAAGGAAAGGATACATTAGTGAGGGTTTTTGTAGACAGCGGAGATCTAGAAAGTATTGATGTAAAGGTCACACTTCAATTTTGTATACTCGTATTCTGTGTAAAATCAATTGAAAAAACACATACGGCTGTGCAAAATCCAAGTAGATATTCATATTCAGATAGTGCAAATTTCCTACTTCCCTCTGACTGGGTGACATATCCAGGATTGGATGAGCCACTTGCGATTGGACTAAATGCAAAAGTAGAGTACCTATCTGATGATGAGGTATCATACTATATTGATACAAATCCTTCCAATGATAATCTATTCCACGTAGCTTGGTTTAATGCCACACATGATTTGAATATTCATTATGTTCCGATGACGGTTGGAGGCTACAATGTTATAGATTACTATACAGATTCTGGATTCGCAAAGATGGATGCAATTTTACCTACAAACGCAAATTTGGTCGAGATAGATACAAGATTTTTTACAACAAGGGAAGGATATGATGCAACAGATTTTACCATGCAAGGTGTTGAATTGCTGAATATTCTAATGATATATTCTGAATTAACAGGAAACATACCATACCCTGACCAGTTGGTGTTACTACATCCTTGGCAAGTAGATTTGTTAACTGAGGACGGAGATGGTCTGTGTGGCATAAGTTCTCCTGAATGGGGTTCAATTGAACCTGATATTCACAGTTACATTACAATTTCAAAGGTCTCAGATTTTTGTCTTAGCAAGGGCGTTATAGCACACGAAATCAACCACAATCTCGGGCCAATGGGAGGTACTTTCTTACATACTTGGGTAAATTGTGTCGATGGCGCAGTAGATGTGAATGGCAATGGATATTATGACCCAGGTATTGATGAGTGTGATGAAGAAGAAACAGATTCCACAACCATAGAATGGGGCGTTGGTGACGGAACATGGGCGGGACACATCGGGCCAGAATGTAACGCAACAGAAGACGATCCGGGATGGACTGAAATCTATGGAAGCGATAGGACAATAGAAGATTTGGGATGGACATCATTCTTTCAAAATTCAGAGACAAATGAAGATTCCTTAATCAGCGACGTGACTAGAGAACTGATGGGCTACTGTAATACTGAAGATGAAAATCCTGAATTTTACCGATGGATGTCCATTTATCGTTGGAACCATCTATATGACCTGTTTGAAGATTGGGAAGTAGGAAATCCAACTGGTAGAAATTCTGAAGAAAAGTCAAGAATCGTTTCGGTTTCTTTAAATGAAAACAATTCAGGAAAATTAGCATATACTTACACAATGAATTCTTCTCCATTATTCAAACCTGATTCTAGTAGAGAAAATTCAAGAGAAAGGTTTGAAATTAGAACATTTTCTGAAGCAAATCAGTTGTTAGAGGTCAAGGTTTTAGCCAAGAATACCAATGCTTCACATGAGTCCCACGAAGGGATTGGCGGTGATCATAACACTAT
>JAPOHM010000022.1 GCA_029979405.1 Methanobacteriota archaeon | reverse complement strand
GTTGCAGCAGGAATATCAACGTTATCTAAACCAACGCCAGCGCGAGCAATTACTTTTAAACCTTTTGCAGCGGCAATCGCTTCATGGTTCACAAGGCCCAAACTACCAGCAACACTCGAGGTGAATACCATCCTTCCTCCACCTGATTTTAACATCGCCTTTCCAGTCATTGATAGGGTTAGAAATGCGCTTGTCAAATTTGTAGAAATAACGTCTTGAAAAGCATCTAACTTCATTGCATGGGGAGGGCGGATAGCGATTGAGCCAACCAAGTGAGCTACTCCACTAATTTTTCCGCCTCCAAGTTCAGACGCAGTTGAAATCGCCTGTAACAATACATCCTCGTCGAGGGAATCACCAACAATTGGCTTAGCACCTAATTGTTCCAAATCAGAAATCCTGGATTCGTCTCTTGCTAATAGTGTCACACAGTGGCCGGATTCAAGCAGGTTCTTTGCAACAATTTTTGCTATATCGCTACTGCCACCAACAATCAAATATGATTCTGTCATGTTGTTAGGTGAATTTTTGGATATTTATACTACTGTTATTTGCATCGTTTGGAATATTACAGTAATATATAACCTAATTTAATTCAGAATAAATCATGAACATTGGGTTTGTTGACAGGCTGTTGCGCATGGGCGTAGGGCTTGGAGTGGTGGTTTTTGACTACCTGGCAAGCCCATTGTGGGAAGTTGTTCTACTTGGAGTAGGAATTTGGACAGTAACAACATCGGTTTTTGGTTGGTGCCCGTTTTATCGAATGGTCGGATTCAACACATGTCCAACGAATTTTACACTAATCACAGAAGATACAACTTCATCAGATTAGTCTTCATTCAACAGATTATCTGTTTGGGCTTTTATGTGCAAACATTCGGGTTTTTCAATCGCCAAAATTGCTCTGACGTTGTGAGCTTTTGACAATTCCTCCGTGGGAGGAGCTACCTTTATCCTTGTTTGACCAATTTCAATCAAATTACCTGATGCGGCCTTTACTCCACCATCGGGGAGCCAGATTCCCACTGGTCCGATTTCAGGGTGGTGTGTAACGATTAATGTCCTGTTTTCTTCATCGCTTTCAACACGCAAAACCGTTAATTCCGACCCTTCTGGAATTAGGTTATTCGAGTCTTGCCATTCCTTCCAAGATTCTTTCAGTGGTTGAGAAATTTCTTCGACTTTCTCCTCAATATCGATTATTTTCGATTCAAATTCATCTGCTTTTTCTTCGGAAATTGTGTTTAGTGTATCAAGAAGATCTCTCAACCCTTCGAAGTGCGTTTGTTCTGTCTCAGAAAGCGCAGCATTAGCCATGATTATTGCTTCTGCTATATTCTCCAGTTCGTTATTTAGATTCAATTCAATAGCGCATTCCATAGCTTCATCAAATATCTCTAAGGCAAGACCCGGCCGGTCTATGGCTTGTAGAGATTGACCCACTTCGTAAAGGACGGTTGATGCTAAAATTTTATCTTTAGAGATTATATCTCGGGCATTAGATATCAGGTTTTCAGCACTTTCAGTATCCCCAGAAAGATGTCGCGAAATACCTGAGAGGACTAGGTTTGCAATTCGATTATCACCAACCATCTGACCTTGTCTATCTGCGGTTTCGAAAAGGGATGACGCTCTCTCCCAATTTTGTGCAGATAATGCAAGTAGGCCTAACTGATGCATAGCTCGCATTTCTGCGGATTCATCATCAATGAGGGTCGCATACGCTAAGGCCCTGGAAAGATGTAAGCGTGATAGGGTAAATTCACCCAATAATTTGGCAAGCATAGCCATGGCGGATTCCATTCTGTACAACGGTCCCGCCATAGCCCTGTGGGCAATTTCCGCCATTTCTTCACCAAGAGGCGATAGCCCGATACCTGTCGATTCAAGCACCTCACTGAGAACTACAACGCATGATTCATACGATTGTGAAATATTATCTGATTTTCCTTCTTCTGATAGAGTTTGTAGGTGTTCATCAATTTTCGAAACAACCGAACAAATTTCAGGGAGGTTTCCTAATTTATTCAAAATTGATTTTTTTACTTGTTGAGATCTCGTGGTTCGGATTAATCCTGAAATTAGTTTCTTTTCATCAACTTCTCCACTCGATTCCTCCTGTTCTGGAACTACTACTTTGGTTGAAAGCAGTGAGTCTACCATCCAGGTTAGTTTGGCTTGTATGTCATACTGACCAGCCCTACTTATCGCATATCTCATTTCAGCGGCTCTTACTCTCCTTGACAGACTACGTAACCGTGTCCTTTGATTTTTTGAACCAAAATCTGCCAATCGCTGTAAAAATGTTGAAGGAGGACATGTTTCAAAATTCAAATTTGCTTTTTCACCTGTTGTAGTCATCTTGTAATCATCAGAAACCAGTGTAACCTTATTGCCCTCATGTGACAATTTAGATGCTAAAATCATCAACGATAAATCCACGTCTTGAGGAGATGCTTTCTCACCAATGTGTGATGCAAGCGCTCGAATTTCCGCCTCATCTACGGATATAGTTTTGAGAATATCTGTCATTTTTTCCAATAAATTTGGGCTTCCTTTCCATCTTTGAAAACGGACTGTTTTTACTTCTCCATGGACTCCGGGTGTAACATAAATTCCAGAGGATTGCTTGTTCAAAATATCTTTGATATCAGAAAGAAATCCTTCAGGAGCCATTGAACCAAGATGAATAAAACAGTTAGAATCAACGACCCAAAGGTTTGTCATGTTTGGCCCGTGGAAGGGAAGGTAATTTGATTTAATCCCAATATTGAATGGTTCAAACTTGTTTGAGATAGAATCAATATAAACATTAGTTCATATATCAAAACATAATGATGCTGATTAATAGCGTGGTCTTATGATTGAGGTTGACTCACTAACAAAATCGTTCGGTTCTGGCTCGAATAAAATAGATGTACTCAAAGGAGTAGATTTGAAAATTGAAAGTGGTGAACTGGTAGCACTAATGGGACCCTCGGGATGTGGAAAATCAACACTGCTAAACATTATCGGGGGACTATTACCTGCAGATACGGGGGTTATTTCACTTAATGAAAAAAAATATGGAACAAAAAGTCCGGCTGCAGTAGTTGAAGTTAGAAGGAAACTTGTCGGTTGGATTTTCCAAGATTTTCACCTGCTTGATCACCTATCAGCATTAGATAATGTCGCCTTAGCTTTAGAAATTGCAGGTGTAGACCCAAAAGAAGCTGAGAAAAGGGCAATAGATGCCTTGACTAAGGTTAATTTGGATGACAGAATGCATCATATTCCTGACCAACTTTCCGGAGGGCAACAACAGAGGGTTGCAATTGCAAGGGCGATAGCCGGAAACAGACCGCTTCTACTTGCCGACGAACCTACTGGAAACTTAGATATTTCATCAGGAGCAGAAGTACTACAACTGTTCAAAGATTTGTGCCATGACAAAGAAAATCCTATTTCAATATTGATGGTAACACACGACCCCGACCTTGCTTCAAAGGCTGACCGAATGTTACTTCTTACAGATGGTAAAACCAAAGCGTCGGACATTAGAAGTGCATGGGGACTTGATGAAGGAGGCGAAGAAGAATGACCTCTGACCTCGAACCCAAAGAAGATGCAGAGCCGCGTTCAAAACAAGATAAGGTGTTTATCTCAATCGGTACAGTTTCGCTAATCATTGTTTTGCTGAATATATTCTATGGCTTGGGCAATATCATTAGTAGATGTGAAGCGAATCTTCATCCGACTTGTTCTACCAGCAAGAAACTGAACTGGTTAGAAATCGGTAACATGGACCATTGGGAAGCCTGGAGCCCAACTGGCTTGATTGGGATTCCGGACATTTTCCTGATTATTGTTAGCGCTGTATTTATCGTGATTGGGTTAAAGGGTGTAGACAAAGTTTGGGTACCAATTAAAGATAGATTAAGCGAGATTTTCAAGATTAAGAATGAAGAAGAATCTTCAACGGAATTGGAATCGAAAGATTTCGCAATCGGAAGAAGTAGAATAAGTCGTATTAGTCATAGCATGATAGAGTTACCGAGTCGTTTGCGATTGGCGGCTCAAAGCGCATGGAGAGGGAAGGAGAGGGGTCTTGCGGTAATCGCTGGAGTATTTCTTGCGTCTCTCGTAATAACAACCGTTCTTGCATATGGAGTAGGTTTGTCACAACTCTTCTTCGAAGAATCATTAAAATCGGAACCATTTGATGCTAAAATTGAATATGCAAGAACTCCTGTTGAAAACGCAACTGGTTGGTCAAATAACACTACTACAATGACCAGCGTATGTGATGAATTGTTGGAAGAATTTAGTGAATTCAACGATTGTACCCTCGTACTTGGTAGACAGGGAATACATAGTGGTGGATTCTTCAATGCCGAATTTGTCGTCGCACAGCCATTGGAAATGAGGGCTGTTTCTGATAATGAGAATCCCCTTTGGGATGCCGTAACTTTTGACTATCCCGAGGCCAACGACAACGGACCACCTATTTCGGATAAGAGAGCGATTAGATTCCTAGGGCCTGGAGCGTTTGATGGAGAGCTCGCTGACCGACTGGGAGAGAACATAATATCTGGATTAGGAGAATGGCCAACCCCTGAAAATATGAGTGAAAATAGAGGGATCATACTTCCTTCTACAATCGCAAGTCAAGCCCAAGCTAAAGTTGGAGACGTTCTTGACGAACTAACATTTGCTTATGTCGTTGATGAATCAACACTACTCGAAGGGAACATCAACGAGGACAATTGTGACGGTGAAATCACTCCTGAAAATAATGAAATGATTTACTGTAGGATGTGGATGACGGTAGAAAATCTCACCGTTATGGGGATATACGAACCATGGCCATTTGGTAACCCTACGCTCCCATTCAACCCAATTTTCACAACTTGGGAAGCCCTTGAAGAATCACAGCGAGCGATATTGATGGATAACGACCACATGTATCTCGGTGTAACAATAGACCGAGGACAATTGCCTACAACCTCAACAGATGATGCAGCAGAATGGCTTGAGGATTTAGGAACAAGAGTACAAGACGGAAATTATACGGAAGAAGGAGTTGAATTATACTACACCGACATCGTAAGTGGAACCATACTATTCCTTGAGATATTCCTTGGACTTATCCAAATATTCGATTACATCATCATGATTCCAATCGTGATTTTATCAATTGCAGTTCTAATTTACGGTCTCGTCTTGTCCCTCGAACAACGTAGGAGAGAAGTGAGTATACATCGGGTGATAGGAGCAGACGGAGGGGCCCTACAAGGAATGGTTCTGCTTGAGTTATTCGTAATGTCATCAGTCGCTTGGTTAATCGGTTACATACTGGCTTTGCTAGCCGTTCCGATTGTCCTATCTGCGGTAGGATTTATGGAATTTAGAACCGGAGATTTCGAAGTAAATCCAACGCTTGGTGTTACTTCTACCCTCTTCACGGCCATTACAACACTTGGTTTGGCGATGATATTTGGAAGAGGTCGAACAAAAGAATTCATTTCACTCGAAATCGAAGAAGGTGTAAGAAAAACAACATCAAGAGCCGAACCAAAAAGATGGTTACATTGGACTGCGTTCATATTTGGTATGGTCGCAGTGATAGACTCTTGGCTAGAAATGAATGGTAGTGAAGATGGATTAAACTCAAATTTCTTCGTAGAAGGATTACTCGGAATATTTGGACCATTTGGACTATGGATTGGAGGAGCTTTGCTACTTGGTAGAATCGGCGCAAAAGGACCCCAGATTATGCAATTGCTATTTGGGCGCTCTCCAGTATTGAAAGACGTAAAGCGAGGTTTGAAAGGATCTGGGTCGACAGAATCCGTTAACAGACTTGCAGTAATAATGCTACTAACATTATCCATAGTAACTCTCGCTGCTGTTCAAGGATACACAGGAACTCTGGTTGATGAGAAAACTGCTGATGCTACTGTAGGTTCCGACCTCCAAATCGAAATGGAAGGAGAAATCAATGAAACCGCACTAATGGCACTATTGGACGAATTCACCAATAGTAAGACATCTCCAGTAGCTACAAGCGTCCCGGAGATAACATTGGCAGATGCACAAGGTGGAGACAGATTGCAAACTTTCGTTCTATTCGATGACAATTACAATGTCCTCAGATGGAGCGAACAAGCCATTCCAGGAGAGGAAGTTGATTCCGCAATGAAGGCTTACAAAAATGGAGGATTCAGTGCGGGGGTAGACGCCGCATATTCACTAAGGTTGGCAGGTTCTGAAAGAGGA
Organism: Methanobacteriota archaeon; assembly: GCA_029979405.1. The sequence continues at coordinate 6,342 of JAPOHM010000022.1, read as the reverse complement.
GGAGATGAAAATAGATTGGATGATGTGCTCCTCAAACCGAGTGATGAAAAGTCAGAAAACATTACTTTCATCTGGGAAAAAATAGAATTCAATTTTACTTCTGGTGGCTCAAATGAAACTGACCCATTAGCACTATTCAACGCATACACTGCTCTAATGAAGAGCGATTGGTCAGACCTAAATCTTGCTGGGCAAAATCTCGAGAATAGAAACCTAAGCAGGATTGATTTGTCGAATACGAATCTTTCTTCTTCTGACCTTTCAGATGTTAACCTAAGCGAGTCTGTACTACTTGATGCAAATCTAACGAACGCAGACCTTACGGGAGCAAATCTGGTGAATACGATAATTGTTAATTTTGAAGGAGGCACACTGGAAGGAACCGATTTCACCAATGCTAACTTGGAAGGCGCATTCGGTTTGTTTGACTTATCCTCCTCAATTTTGTCAAATACAACTTGTCCTGATGGTACAAATAGCGATGATACGGGATGTACATCTGGGCCAACTGATCTCCCTCCACCATTAGCAGCTGAACTATTCTTTGCAGACACGAGAGTAGTCCTAATCGTAACTCCATTTACTACCTCAATGTATTACATGGGGACACATGAATACATACCAGGTGTTGGAGCAGCAACTATCGAATCGGCAATCATCATTGGCGAATCCTCATGGAGAAATTTAGTCGGCGATGATGCAAATAATTACAGTTCCAAAACTTGGATTGTAAGGGTTGACGGTGTTGAAGGTGATTCATTAGAATCTTTGGCGTCACAGATTGAAGCGGACGCTAGAGTTGCATCTGTTCTTGACTGGTCTTCCACACACAAAACCGTTGAAAGAAATGGAGGTCTTATCTTTGGCACCCCTGGTTTGTTGTCACTACAATTCGTTGTAGCAAGCGTTGCAGCGGTTGCATCAAGCTTCGTTTTCTTATCACTGGTTCTAAGTCAAAGACAGAAGGAATTAGCCGTTTTACAGGCGATTGGAGCATCACCAAACCAAATAATTAGACTGGTTTTATTCGAGATTCTTTCGATAGTCATTGTCTCGATGGCGTTAGGAATTGTTCTGGGCGTTGGCTTAGCTCTCTCATTCAATGGATTCTTTGACATATTCGGATTCATATTCCAAATATTTGGAGGGTCTTCTACGGTAATTGATAGAACTCTGGTGTATCCATGGACGCAAATTGTTCTCGTATCGTTAGCAGTATTTGCAGCTGTAGTAGTCGCATTATTGGTTACAACAAGAAAAGCACTGAAAGCAGATTTATCCAGTGTTCTAAAGGGGGAGTGAAGATGACTGATACAATTTTGGAAGCAGATGGCCTATACCACGTTTATGAGTCAAAGGCTGAAGATGGTAACGTTGTCGCATTGCGTGGATTGCATATCAACATGAAGCAAGGTGAGGCTATCGCAGTGGTCGGTCCTTCGGGTTCTGGAAAATCTACGTTGATGAAGTGTTTAGGAGGACTCATGAAGCCAAGTGCGGGCTCAGTAAGCTTGGTCGGCAAAAATATGACCAGGTTAACCGGGCAAGAATTGGTCGAATTAAGGCAGAAGACTGTTTCATTCATCTTCCAAGAGGGAAATCTCTTGCCTGATTTGAATGCTAGAGATAATGTCGCACAACCTCTAAGGCATCAAGGTGTCAGATCCAGTAAGGCGCTTGCTATTGCCGACGCAATGCTAGACAGATTAGGAATGTCCCATCGAACACATGCTATGCCGGCTATGTTAAGCGGTGGAGAGCAACAAAGAGTTGCAATTGCAAGAGCACTAATCACCAAACCAAGATTGATTCTTGCTGACGAACCAACAGGCGCTCTCGATCCTGTAACGAGTAGAGAAGTCCTAGCTCTGTTCAAGGATTTGCACCTGAATGATGGTGTATCATTTTTGATTGTTACACACTCAAAAGAAGTTGCGGCTTTCGCAAATAGATCCCTCGAATTGCGTGACGGGCGCTTCGTTGCGGAGCATGGTGAAAATGTGGATGTCGAAGACTTAAGCCAAGATCGTGAATTAATCGTTGACGAAACTGGAACCGTCACGCTTCCTCCTGATATTCTCGTGAGATTAGGAGGCGCAGGAAGATACACTGTTGGCAACCTAACCAGCGGATACATTTCCCTTCAAGGTGAAACTATCGAGGCTATGGGTAAAATGGAATTGGCGAAGGTTTGCCCTGCCTGTAAACACAATTATGCTGAAAGTGAAGATCAAATGTGCCCTTCATGTGGCTCTTCAAGACCAATGGTGGAGGCTTGATTGTGAATTTCTTCAGATTGAGCGGAATCCTTGAAACAATTTCTACGATTTCACTTTTTTTTATCGCAATGCCACTGAAATACATTGGTGGAAACGAAATTCTGGTCAAGATAATCGGGCCCATCCACGGTGGATTGTTCATACTTTACATAGCGTTAGTATATTGGGAACAAAGGCAAGGAAGAATAAATTCAAACTTAGCGATAAAGGCTATGTTAGCGGCAATACCTCCGGGTGGGCCCATTTGGTTTGAAAGAAAGCATATGAACAATCAAACCTTGACAGAAGCTTAGATTTACTTCGACCCAAATGTCAACGACTTGAACCAAGAGGTCCAGCTTTTCTTTGCGAAAATACCGTTTCTTAGTTTTTGTTTGTCCATTATTTCTTCAACGTAGGTCTCTAATGCGTGGTCCATTTTTCTCACCTAATTTACTTTTGGAACCGAACCTATAATTGGTTTTGGGTGTAATGTTTACACTAAGTGTTTAATAAAACACCATAAAATGTAACAAACTTATTGCAAATTTGCAATTTGTTTTCGCATCAAACCCTTCCACAGCGGAGGTATTAGGGCTATCCAGAAAGATGTGTAATATCCAAATGGCAACTGGGGTGAGCCTTCCTGTGCTCGAAGTTCCCAAAGAGGTGCACTCGCCTTCAAATGATGGGCGGGATGAAGTGGTAGCTCAAGCAGTGTCCATCTCGACCACACTCCACGGTATTCCCATGAATGCATCTTTGTGTGCTTGCCACCTACTTCTCTAACCAGGCCATAATGCTCTATGTAGTTCACATATTCCAGCAAAATTATAGCAAGCAATGCCTGTATTGCAAAGGCATACATGACTACTGGAGAGTATATCCACAGCATAGCAAGCAAACCAATTTGAAGGATTAGTCCGTGGAAAATTGGGTTTTGAATGAATCCTTTTCCTTTGTCTTTGTGTGTATTCCAAGCAGAGATAATTTGTAGTGGCAAAGTCATCAGTAGCTGTGTGTAAAAAGAGCGCCCTTCAGGTGATGATGCTGGGTCTTTCGAGGTGGCATAGTTTCTATGATGACCATGATTGTGTTCGGTCGTAAAGTGTAGGTACATCACCATCAATAAATTCAATCTTGACATCCGCCATATCAATGAGCCTTTTTTCCTGTGACCAGCTTCGTGTGCGTTGATAATTCCCGATATACCGCCTACAACTCCCACCGATAGTGCACCTAAAACGACGGGGGTTCCAAAACCGCTTAATTCAGCTTGCCATAGTAATGCACCGATACAAGATAAGTATGCTATAGTGTGCACAAAAAGCAGCACATCCCAAGGCTTTGAGGAGATTTGGTTACGAGTAGGAGATGCTTTTGGAGAAACATAGTCTATGATAGGACATATTCCCACTGCCCAAACAAATCCTGAGAATGCCCACCAACCGCCCTGCATAATGCCTGCTACGGTGATCACTGGAAGTATGAAGCCAAGAAGGTGAGGCTTCCAAGATTCTACCCTCTCTTCCATAGTCTGTGGACAAACTACACCTACATATGCGTTGGTTTGAAATCAGATTGGCTACTGGGTTGCTTGATGGACCCTTTGCTAAAGTCGAAGTTGCAAAAGCAACGATACCACATCGTTGGTGAGCACGGAGGCGTTAAGGTATGCCACTGGACAAAGGAATCTCTTTTGCGAGACAGACAGTGTTACAAAGGGAAATTTTACGGCGTAGCAAGCCACAATTGCATGCAGATGTCTCCTGTGGTTGACCAATGTAATCTCGCTTGTTCTTATTGCTGGCGAGAGCCACACATGGACACTCTCGAATTGTCTGACCAAGACCCTCTTGAAATGCTATACGAGTCGGTTAGAGCTCAGAGAAGGCTGTTGTCTGGATTCGGAGGCAATCCTAAGGTTCCAAAGGAAAAATTCCTTGACGCTCAAAACCCCAAGCACGTCGCAATCTCACTTAATGGAGAGCCAACTCTTTACAACCGACTTTCTGAATACATGGAATTATGCCATGCTCACGGTATGACTACAATGCTAGTAACAAACGGGACCTTGCCAAAAGTAATCGAAAAGTTGGACACCTTACCAACGCAGTTATATGTTTCAGTCGATGCACCTAACAAGGAAGTTTTCGACGATATATGCAAGCCAAAATGGAATGCGGCGGCGTGGGACAAGTTTGAGGAAACCATCGACTTATTGCCAAGTCTTGACACGAGAATTGTATGTCGTCACACACTTATCAAAGGTAAGAATATGAATCCTGAACATATTCCACAATACGCGGCTTTAGACAACAGGGCCGACCCTGATTGGATAGAGTGCAAAGGATACGTGCACGTGGGTAATTCTCGAGAAAATTTAACCTCAGAAAATATGCCCTTCCATGATGATATTTTGGAATTTTCAAACGCTTTAGCACCTTTGACCGATAGGAAGTTACTCGATGATTCACCCCCGAGTAGAGTTGCTTTGGTTGGAAGGGAAATCGTACCTCTACCAATTCCTGAACCAACGATGTTTTTCCCTGAAGACTTAGGTGTCGCCGACCCTGTTAAGCATTTGAAAGTAATTCAATAGGTGATTTGTTGCGCAAGGTCTTAGTTGCACGAGGAGGAGCAATGTCTCCTTTCTCTGGCTTGGGTAGTACACATCAACAACTCGTTGATAGATTAGAAAATGGACTTGTAAAAGGATATAAGATTCAACAAATTCATGAATATAAAATTTCAAAAAATCCGGTCACACGAGTTTGGAGAAGATGGTTTAGCGCACCAAATAAGGTTTCATCGATAGCAGCAAATTATGACATCACTCACATAACAGACCAGGAACAATCTGGACTTTGTCCGAAAGATGGTAAGTCTGTGATTACGGTACACGACCTGTTTCATTTGTTTCCGTTTGAGAAGGATGATGTGAAGATAGGAAATTCGAATCCTTCTTTCATTAGAAAAAGGGACCTAAAGAAAATAATTAACGGAATAAAGAGGTCAAATCTTCTAATTTGTGTCTCAAAATACACGCAAAAAGAATGTGAAATGAGATTCCCTGGAATCAAGACAGCCTATGTTCCTCATGCAATTGACTTAGACGCTTACTCAATAAAAACCGAGAAACCAGAATGGTTCAGTGATGGTAAAAATCTGATAATTATTGGTAGTGAAGAAGAAAGGAAGAGATTGAACTTTGCAATTGACATCTGTGCTGGAATGGACTTAACCTTACACAAAATAGGTGCCGAATCCTCAGATACATCAAAGGAAAAACTCATCCAGTATGCTGCGGATAAAAATTGCAATCTAAACTGGGTAGGTCGATTAGAGCAGAGCGAAATTATTGCAGCTCTCCAGCATGCTGATGCACTACTATTTCCATCGATTGCAGAAGGATTCGGACTGCCACCGCTCGAAGCATACGCATCTGGAACCGTGGCTTTAGTTGCTGATGCTCCGGCACATAACGAAATTCCACTTGACCATCACATACTCCCACCGTACGATATTGATACTTGGAGGTCAGCAATTTTGAACTTGCAAGATGAATCTGAAAAGGTCAAAGAACGGGCAGCTAATTTTTCTGTTGAAAAGTGGTCTGAACGCATGAAAAATGCTTATGACTCTATCTTTTAGATTGAAATTCAATCCGTTTAATTCATGGAGGGGTTTGAAATGGCACGCAATATGGAGCCAATTCACAAGGTTGCAATCATCGGCGCTGGCAATATGGGATCAGGTATTGCTCAGAAAACAGCTCAGGAAGAATTCGAGGTTCAGATGGTGGACAGAGAACCACAATGGGTCGAAAGAGGTCAGTCGATTATCTCGAATTTTTTGAAAGAAGCCGTTGAAAGAAGAATTTTTTCACCTGACCAAGTAACGGCTATTGAAAACCGAATAACTGGCGTGGTAGGAACTGAAAATACCGCTGCAGATACCGATTTAGTTATTGAAGCGGTTTTCGAAGATTTTGATATCAAAACCCAGGTCTTCAATACATTAAATGAAGCATGTGGTGACCAAACTATTCTAGCATCAAACACCTCTTCCTTATCGGTAAATG
>JAPOHM010000100.1 GCA_029979405.1 Methanobacteriota archaeon | reverse complement strand
TGATTCTGAACTAGAGGCTACTACTGAAACCTTGTAGAGTTCTAATCCATTCAGTGTAGAATTCGGATTTGTACTTTGTAAATCAGTAAATAAAGACTGCATTTCAGCATCAGTGAGTTCAACTTTTTCTGGGAAAGATAGGCTTGATATAGATTTAGTAAGCATCAAGTTACTACCTAAATAGAAATCAAATTGTAAATTGTTCACAGTCTGTGACTTGGGTGTAACAAAGAAATGCATATTTCCAGTAGAGTAGAAATTATTTGTTGAATATGGGTGAAAGAATTCAAACGCCTTTGCTGGAGAACTAGCTGTTGTAATTTCTTTTGATTTACCTGAATCAATTATCTGGTTTTGTAATCCCCAAGGACCGAAGTCGGTTTTTTGCATCGACCATTCATTTATGCCATCAAGTCCAATATCGATTCTCAGATTTTCGGGGGATGATTGCTTCAGTAAATCTGCTCCAAAATAGTCGAGGCTGTAAGAACCCGAGCCATTCAATCTTGCATTTAAGTAAACACTGGGTTCGTTGAGCCGATAAACACCAGACTGTGGGACTGAGGTCCAATTGAATGAATCACAATTTGCTATCTTCTCGAAGCAGACTTCAAGTGTTGCACTTCCAATAACAGTATAGTCAAAATTAACTTGTGAAAATGGAATAGAAGTTTTCCATTCAGGGGAAGTTAACACTCCGTTAGCAGATAATTTGTTGTTTGAATAAGATGTATATCCTGACCATCCACCATCATTTATTGAAAATGATTCTGCGATTCCACCGCCGATCTTGATGCTGTGAATAACTGGAGATTCTGAGGTCGAAGTTAATAGAACCTTCAATTGTATGCGAGGATGTTCTTCGACATTTATCGCTGCTAAGTCAGCACTCATTTCAATCATATTTGCAAAACCTGGAATATCCATTCCATCATCAGCATCGATTAGACTCCAAAGAATCATGGCCCCTGAAGGTATTTCTGCATCGATTGACATCAAGCCATAATCAGTATTCGTTTGACCTATGGCCCCAGGTCCAAAAGGCATACTCGTCCAGTTAGCTGAACCTGTTCCTGCACTGGTTCGAGGCTCAATCGTGACGTCATCTATGTTCCAACCAGTGTAAGTCACTGAACCATCACTGGAACCTAAACCGAAACGAACCTGAAAGTTTGGATTACCGTTTATGTATGAACTTATATCGTGAGATGATTGGGAGAACGAACCATCATTAACCGTTCCATACGGATTTGTGTATATATTAACCCAAGCATTGTTGGTATTTTTTACCGCAACATATGCTCGATCATAAGACCTTGACTCAACACCAAGTCGCTTCCAATACTTGAAGTCCCAAGTACCAGAGCAAGATGTACAATCAACAACCGGGGAGGTTGCCCAATATGGACCACCCATGTAATTTGGATAGTTCCCCGTATATGTGTAAATAGCCGAATTCCCAGAATAAACGCCCGCTGTCGCACCTAAGGTCGTATCATAACCATGAGCCCATCCTCCGCCAGAAAATGACCAGCCTTGAGTAGAACCTTCAAAGTCCCATTCATATGCATTAGGGAGTACTCTCAACCCAGTTTGGTTGTAATCTATTCCATCGATAAGAGTGCCAGCAGACCAATCTGTCTTCTTTGATAATGTCAAAACATTATTTTCAGGATGTGGTTGTTCTGTCATCGTGAACTCTAAATCAGATACAATTTCCCCCACTGGAACCTCTATTGTGTAATCATCAGATATTCCGTTAGGATGTATGTGTATTTCAATATCAATTTCACGATTAGAATTATTTGCATTAGAAAGAGGAGACATCAAAGATATAATGAAAACAGATACGAGGAAAATCGAACACCATTTCCTCTGCATGGAATTGGTTAATTCATCTTAGCACTTTAGACATTCGGCTTCATATTACTTATTGACCGAAAACTCTTGGGAGTAATATGTCTGATGTTGAAGAATTGAAGCGACTTGCCGGAATTGAAGCATGTAAATTTGTGGAGAGTGGCATGAAAGTTGGGCTGGGAACCGGTTCAACTGTAAAGTATACAATTATCGAACTAGGGCGAATGGTGGCAGAAGAAGGATTGCAAATAGTCGGAGTACCAACTAGTATTGCTACAGAAAAATTAGCTGTTGAAGTCGGCATCGAACTTGTTGAATTATCGGAAATCTCTGGTTTAGATGTAGTCATCGATGGTGCTGATGAATTTGACATTAATTTCCAATTAATCAAGGGAGGAGGAGCAGCCCTTCTTCGCGAGAAAATAGTTGCTCAACAGAGTAAATCGATGGTAGTAGTCGCTGATGACAGGAAAAAAGTAACCACGTTAGGAGAATTTCCATTACCGATAGAAATTACGGAATTTTCTCACATTACAACAATAAACCAAATTTCTAAACTTCTAAATTGCGATGTTAAACTCAGGCTTGAGAATGGTAATCCGAAGGTAACAGATAACGGAAATTACATCGCAGATGCTTTTACTGGCCCGAATATTTCAGACCCTGTGGACTTAGAAATTAAAATTCTAAATATTGCAGGAGTTGTACAAGTTGGCTTATTCAATAACATCTGTGATGCTGTAATAATCGCAGGAAAGAACGGAGTAGAATCTCTAATCAATCCAAATGGGAATTTAGTTTAGCGGGCCTGACGGGGTTCGAACCCGCGACCGATGGATTAAGAGTCCATCGCTCTACCTGACTAAGCTACAGGCCCGACTTGCGGTCTTGCAAGTCGTATTTAATCTAATCCGAATTTATAATTCGAACATCATCGCGATGAAATTGAAGTTCCAGATTCGCCTCTCAAGGATTTGATTGCGTTACCAGGTGAACAGATAATACACTTCATGTTTGAGTTAACGTCTACAGCATCGATTAGAGATTGAACTTTAGGGCCCATTGAGCCATTGGGGAACTCTCCCTTCTCGAGAAGTTTTTTTGCTTCTTCCGTAGACAATTCATTGATATCCACTTCATTTTCTTTCCCAAAATTTTCTTTCAAACAATCAACTGCTGTAGAAATAATCAACGCACTGGCATCGAGATTGACTGCTAGTAAACTACTGAGGTGATCTTTGTCAATTACTGCCGCAACTCCTTTGAGGTTATTGCCGTCAAATATCACTGGTATTCCACCTCCACCACAACAAATTACTATCGCTCTTGATTTAAGCAGTGATTTTATCACTTCTAAATCTAAAATTTCTATAGGTTTAGGTGATGCTACAACACGTCTCGGTCCATTTACGGTCTCTGCTATGTCCCAATCTTCTTTCATAACCTGCTCATCTGAAAGTATTCGACCAACAGGTTTTGTGGGAAACTTGAAAGCTTTATCTTCTGAGTCTACCAAAACTCTTGTCATTAGGACGCTTGTTGTTTCTGGTCTGTTTCGTTTTTTGATAATTGATTCAAGATTTATTGCAATGCTGTGACCAATCATTCCTTGAGTTGCAGCAACCCATTCATCCATTGGTTTAGTTGCATCCAAACTCATCAAATGGCCTACTTGTGGGCCGTTTCCATGAGTTAACACCACTCTCCATCCTGCTTCCAGTAAGTCGACTACATCACTGATAACTTTAGCGAGCACTAAAGAAGATTCCTGGTGGTTTGTTCCAGACGGAGATGAAAGTGCATTACCTCCAATTGCGTAGACTACTACTTTTTCCACATATCATAATGGCCAATACTACCGTTTCATGGTTTCCCCGATATGCACAATTATCAACTCATAAATCACATAAATTATGAAATCCAAATTATGGGTGACTTTGAAAGACAAGAGGCTTTACCACCAACCATGTCGAAAGAGTTCTGGATTGGCGATGTTCAAGCAGGCGCTCATGATGGAGATGAAGTCGAACTCAAGGGTTGGGTAAAAAGATCAAGAGGTTCTAACAAAATTCGATTTGTCGTGCTCCGCGACTCAACCGGAACTATCCAATGTGTAGCAAAAAGGGAAGTTATTGGCGACGAGGCGTTTGAAGACCTCAAAGCCTCATTAATTGAAACATCATTAATTCTCAGAGGTACTGTTAACGTTGACGAAAGAGCCCCTGGTGGTCATGAATTAGTTGTAAGTTCATCGGAGGTTGTCGGTAGTGTCAACCCAGAGACTCCTTTTCCAATTACTGAATCAGCCATGGTGGCTGCGGATGGTGGAGAAACTGAATTCCTGTTGGACAATAGGCACTTGTACCTAAGAACTGGCCGTATGACAAATATGTTGAAAATTCGCTCAAGCGTATTTGGAGCAATACACTCATACTTCCGTAATAGAGATTTTACTGAATACCAAGCTCCAAACTTTGTTGCCGGAGCGGTTGAAGGCGGTTCTACTTTGTTCGAGGTGCCATACTTTGGGAAGAAAGCATACCTCACACAATCGTGGCAGTTATACGCAGAAGCAGCAATGCCTGCCTTGGAGACGCTTTACACAATAGCTCCTTCTTTCCGCGCTGAGAAAAGCCGAACTCGTCGCCATTTGACAGAATTTTGGCATGCTGAAATGGAAGTTGCATGGGCATCAAATAGTGAAATTATGAATCATGGAGAAGGTTTAGTCCGTCATATCGCAAGAACCGTTTTGGATGAAAGAAGTGATGAATTAGTTAGTGTTGAGAGAGACTTAGATTTGATTGCAAGATATGCTGACAACCCATACCCGAGGATGAGATATGATGAAGCTGTGGAAACACTGCAAGGAATGGGAATCGATATTGAATGGGGACAAGATTTGGATTACTCCAAGGAGAAGGTTTTGACGCAAGATTTCGACGTACCGCATTTCTTAACACACTACCCGAAAATCGCAAAACCATTCTATCACAGAGTTGACCCAGAGGATGAAAAATATGTTCTGTGTCATGATTTGTTGGCACCAGAAGGATATGGAGAGATAATCGGCGGTGGAGAGAGAACATGGTCAGAAAAAGAAATTCTTCAGAGAATCGATGAGGAAGGTGTACCAAGAGAACCATATCAGTTCTACATCGACACTCGCACATACGGAGGGGTGCCTCATGGGGGATTCGGATTAGGAGTAGACAGAGTTTGTTCCTGGCTATCGGGTGCGGACCATATTAGAGAAGTAATTCCATTTCCAAGGGATTCAAGAAGAGTCACACCCTGATGTAATTCTTTATTGATTCAAGCACGTCATTTAAGTTCCTACTTCGAATAGTTTCTTTCGCTATGGCCACAGGCTTTTCATCCCAAGGATTGAAACAAATTGAGTGACCGCTTTCTTGGAACATTCCAATATCTCCCGCACTGTCACCAATTGAAATTGTTTTTTCCTTCGAAATGTCCAACCTTCTTTGAAGCATCTTTACAATTGCACCCTTCCCATTCATTTGAACTTGATATCTGCCATAATCTTCTATTCTTCCTTGCGAATTAGATAACCAACCGTTAGTAAAAACGTGGAATTTTGTATCCAATTCGAAATGACTGCACAAACCACCCCATCGTTTGACATACGGTTTTCCAGTGGAGTACATACTAGCAATTTGTCTGGCTGTTTCCTGCATTCCGCCACTTATTATGGCGATTTCATGACCCTGTTCAAT
>JAPOHM010000257.1 GCA_029979405.1 Methanobacteriota archaeon | reverse complement strand
GCTAGAGTTCCTGTTGGTATAATTTAGCAAGAATGTTGTCGATATTGTCTATCTTGTTTCTCATGGTGGCAACACGGTTGTGTGCTTCGCTAACGGACTCGGCCATTTCCATTTCAGGTTCAGCCTCGGTCGGTTGATTTGATGTTTTGAATTTCTGTGCAAGGGCTTGCAATTCAGTGATTACTGATTCAATTCCAGCATCATCAAGTACAATGCCTGGTGCAAGTTTTGGAATTTGTGATGGGGAGATAAATCCTAATTCAGTTCCGATGACGCCAGCAGCTGCTAATACCCTTGGCCGAATTTCAGATACATTCACCTCAAAGCCTTTCTTTTCTAAAAATCGAATTAACAGACTTTGTTGTGATTCACTAAAATCTCCTTCCGATTTTTCAAGAATCGCTTCAACTAATTGTTCAAAACTATCGTAGCTCCTTTCAAGGCGGTCTAATGTCAGCCTTGTTTTATGGTGTAGATGTACGGCTCCATGTTGAAGAACTTTCAGTACTCTGACCTTTCTTGAAACAGTTGGGTTATTCATTTCATATTCTTCATTCAAACTTAGTTGTAAATCAAACAATGCATGAACCCTTCCTGAAATCGAAGGAATACGCATATCCAGGCCCATTTCGCGTGACTTTTCCTCAAAACGCATCCTTGCTTCTACAATATTTCCTTTTGCGTTTGATAAGAGTTGATGAATCTCTTCACGAAGGTGAGATCGGACGTTCTCATATTTTCTCAAAGCTTCTCGCTCAAGCCAAGAATTTGGAGCGGAAGAAATTGCGGACTTTTCTTCAAGTATCTTTGATTCAATTTGTAGAATTGTAGACCATATTTCTTCACGAAGATGTTGGTTTTGTCCATCAAATCCATGATCTTTCAAACTATCGATAAATAATTCAGTTTCATTCTTATTTTGAGAACTTGATAGGGATAAGTAATCTCGGCACAAAGCGTCGATTTCGGGCATCCTTGCCTCGATGATAATTTTTGAAGCGGATTGTTGGACATCAAGTCTTTGCGTAGTTTCTTGAGGAGTATGTTCTTCGACGATTTCCTCTTCAAACACCTCAAAGTTTGATTCATCTTGAATCGGGACAATCGCCTCTTCTGAATCCTGCATGTCATTGGGTTTATCCTCGTCCAAGAATTGGTTTTCAGGTTCCTCATATGGTGAATGAATATTTTTTGGCATCGGGATGATTGGAATCGCATTTACACTTCTGGGTCTTCGTAGGCTTTTCTTTATGGCACCCCAAGAGCCTAATTGCGACGTAAGCACGCCGCCAACTCGCAAAAGTAGGGCTTGTTTTGTACCTGATCTTGGGAGTTCAAGATTCACACACAATTGATGCAACTCTTCTCTGGAAAGGTTGTCCAAATTTTCAGGAGTCATTTGCTTTGCATCATGGTTTAGATGAAGCCATAATCGCTGACGCCTCTCTCGAATAGAACCTGACTTCTTTACGCCAAAAATACCCAAAATGATGCCAAGTTCCTCATTGAGTAG
>JAPOHM010000040.1 GCA_029979405.1 Methanobacteriota archaeon | reverse complement strand
GATTTTATCGGGTTTTGTCTCCACAATTCTTCAGATTCATGAGGCCACTTAGTTAGGTGAGGTGCAGACACATCGACATGAGGGCGGTTGAGATTTGATGGTACATCTGGAATTATTGGTAGAACTGCTTCAATCAATTTTACTGTTGCATCAATAGATACCTCCATCCCCTCTGGGTCAAATGATGACCATGAAGAGGCAATAGCAGGCATTCCATACATTCCAGCCTCACGTGCAGCAGCCATTGTCCCACTGTGATATGCATCCTGGCTTAGGTTAGGCCCCAAATTAATTCCACTCACAAGTAACTTAGGTAAAATTCCTGGCAAAAATTTCTCAATTCCACCATCTAATGCAGCAATAACACAATCACAGGGCGTACCACCAATTGAAAATTGACGAACATTATTTCTATCATCAGGTACTTCTTCTATAGAAATTGGTTTCCCTAATGTTATAGCCATGCTTACAGCAGAATTGTTCTCGCTTGGTGCGAATACTATCACCCCGTAATCTCTCCTTGCTAACTCAGTAACTAAACTCTGCAAACTGACCGCTTCAATTCCGTCATCATTTGTCACTAGTATCCAATCCATCCAATTCACCACCTTTGATTACCATCATAATTCCTGAAATTAGTATTATTCCGCCAATCCATGTCCATTTCTGAGGTATACTTCCATCAAACATCAACCAACCAATGAAAGCTCCAATAATCGGTTCCAATGTAACTGCAAATGATATCGTCAGTGGTTGTAACCATCTTAAACATGCATTTAATCCTGTGTGACCTACTATCCCTGCAAGGAAAGCAAGAAGTAGGAACCAACCCAAAAGATCAGAACCAATCCAGCCTATTGCTGAAGTTTCTTCTCCAGCAAAAATTGATATTGGAATTAAAATTAACGAAGCAAGTAAAGTAACTGGAACTGCGTACAGGAAAACTGGCATCCATTCTCTAAGGACTCGACCTGCCACGATATATCCAACAACCGTTATCGCACCAGCGAATGCAAGAAGATCTCCGTATATTGTCACCTCTCCATCTGATTTTGCATCTAACAAAGTAATTGATGCACCTAATAACCCTATCAATGCGCCATAAATTTCTAACCTTCGCGGCCTACGAATAAAAATTGCAATTCCTATTACGATAATAATAGGGTGACTTGTTACAAACAACAGAGAATGGGCTAACGAGGTATGATCTAATGAAGTAACCCAAGTTCCAAAGTGAGCTGCTAAAGCAATTCCAGACCCTGATAAAATCAATATCGTCCTTCTTTCAAGTAATTTTGATCTGTTTTCAACATCTAATTCACGGTATTGCCAAATTGCAAACGGTGTCAACATAAGCACTGTTATCTGTAGCCTCCAAGATGCACGCATCAAAGGTGGAATTTCATCTACATGTTGCAATATAGCACCTGCGAAAGATACTCCGAGTACACCTGCTGAAAGTAAACCCCACACTAATGGTGGAGTACGAGCCATAGAATCAAGCCTCAACTAATTCTGCATCCTCAACCTTAGGTTGTCCTAATACACCTGCTCTCTTGAATAGGGCATAAATTCCCCATCCTGCAAGTACATTCAACATCACAAATCCACCTAAGCGGAGCAAGTGCCATTCTAGGCTCATTCTGAATCCATCGGACCAAAGTGAATCAATAAAGGAGAGAATGCTACTCTCTGTTCCAAAGAATGCTTCTCCTGTGAGTAGACCTGCTGCAACCATGAAGGTTCCAAGCAGGATTAGAGCACGTTGCTTTTCTGCTTCAACAGCTCCTTCCTTTTCTTTGATAGCTTCAACACGTGGTTTGAGTTTCTTATCCTCCCACTTGTCTCTTGCAACTCCTCCAATCAACATTGGTAGGGTGTGAGGTACGTCCAGATACATCCCAAGACCGAATGAAGTTCCCATTCCAGTAGCCCACTCCACGAATACACCAAGCATAAAACCAAGTAGAAGTAACCACAAATCACCTTGTCCCTCTGCGAAAATTACAGAGAATGTAGCGAAAGCATTTGCCTGAGGTGCGATTAATTGAATTCTCCCTGCTGCTAATTCATTCGCTAAGAATATAGCTACACCAGCACCAATAACTGCACCTGGAACTACACCCATGATGTTACCTTTCGAGATATGATATGGACGATTACCGATGTATAGACTGTTCTTGTAATCTCCAATTACCGTACCAGACATTGAAATTGCAGAGCCGAATACTGTGGTACCTACAAGACCAAGAAGAACTGCTTCCTGGGTTGTTAGTCCCAATGCGTCATTGAAGTTCAGGAATACAGCGAATAACATTAGAAGAACGATAAATGATGTTCCTGAAACAGGCTCTATTCCGGTCTCACCCATGACTCTCACTGCGATTGCTCCAAGTAAGAATGTAGTCATCAGCAAAATCACTGAAAACACTAAACTTGCAATTATTGGGAAGTCTCCCAACATGAAGATGATGATCATTGTCCCAAACGTTAGCAACATGAAGATTGGTATATGGGATAAAGGCCATTCATACCATCCTTTTCCTTTCATGTATTCCTTTCCACCCTCACCCTTGAAAGCACGACCAATATCTGCGAATATATTTGCAAAAGTCTTCCACATTTTTAGAAGACCGAATATCCCACCGCCAACAATAGCACCGATTGCAATAAATCTTACAGCTTTGGTAAATGCATACATTTGAACTGGACCAGATGCGCCTGCTCCGTAAAGTGCACCAGGCAAGTCTTGTAGTGGAATTGTCGCATCTAAGGTTCCTTCGTAAACTGGGAAGTTTAATGCAACAGCAAGAGGTACTAAGAAGAACCAACCGACAATTGTACCAAGGTTAACCAAGAATGCTACTCTTGTCTTCATGAACCATCCAATTGCAAACATGGATGGGGTTAGTGCAACACCAACGTAAGTGTACATAAACGGGTTATACCAAGTATCAGGGTTGTAATGTGCGGGCCCTGATGCTACTCCGTCAATCACTTCACCTGGCTGATGTATCTTTGCATGAGAGTAAAATGAGGCAAGTCCGAATGTATCACCACTGAGTAATTCTGCAACATAATCAGTTACCGCTTGTGTTTTATCCTTCATCCAAATCAGAGGGTATTCAATAATGAACAAAGCAAGCATTGTGATTCCTGTCCAAACTCCGATAGTTTTCAAGGAATCACGGGCGTGCTCGACAGCACCTGTACTCACATCACTCGCAATATCTAACATCTTCAGAGTGGCTTCGAACCCAGGTAGTGGCAGAGGGTCTTCGACCAGCCAAACACGCCGGAAAATGATGAAATACATAACACCCAAAAATCCAGCAAACATAGATGCTACAATTCCAACAAAGGCTAGCCGTAATGTCTCTCCCTCACCCAGTACGATTAATGGACCATCTGACAACCAATATTGAGGATTAGCTGCTAAAAGGAAAATAGCAGGGAATGTGAAGATAAAACCAGTTGATGCGTGAGTAGCTCCAGTGGTAGCAGAAGTAGCGATGTTTACTTCAGATGGCGACCACTTCAATGCCATACCAAGGACATATGCAATATACCAAGCAGCAGAAATCGCCAAGCCCAGTTTCAATCCGATATACGCAGTAACTCCAGAAAATATTGCACCAATACCAATTCCAATCATCACCTTTTTTGTATCCCAGTGAGATACCTCGAAGGCTTCTTCAAGATTTTTTTCTTCTAAGTACTGTTCAAGAACTCCAGTGTTTAGGTTGTTATACATCTCGTCGTCAAGCCAAGTGAGTTTTCCTTTCTCAATGGCTTTCAAGCCCTCAGGTGTTACCGGCTGCCTGTATGCAGATTTCTTTACACCCATGCAATCACCTTCAGAAGATTAGGTTCAATGATCTCTGATGATTTTGTACAGTCCAAGGGCTTCCATCCACATGATTTCCTTACCTGCTTCGATTTCTAACTCATCTTCCATTGGTAGGATCATCATCGAATGGTCACGCATGTTCATTGCGTGGACCTCTGCTCCTTCAATGTGGGTAACCATTGCTGTTCCTTTCTCGATTAAAGGAACGTTGATTGAATCAGTAACGCTTCCAACGTGAGAGATCTTTTGCCCTGTGAAGATATCTACAAGTTCAAGTCTTGCCTTGGCTGAACCGTGCTTGCCCGGTTTTGATTTGGAAATGGAGTTTATTTTGTACGCTTTATCATCGACACAGCAATATCTTCCTTCCTTCAAAGTCCTTATTTCAACACGGGTTGTTCCTGGCATACCTCTCCCTGTTCGATAGGCAATGGTTTAGGCTTATGACGGTTGTCATAATTTTACATGGATGTAGAGCAAAACAGATAGATTTAATCTTCCCAAATTCTAAATCCACCATTTTCCGAATACCAGTGTTTTCCTTCATTATCTAAATACCAATTGACGCCGTTCTCGTCATTTGGAAGCCAATCTCCTGGAGGTAGTTCCTCCCATGTTGAAACGAAGGAAACTTCTTCTTTGTTTTCTATAGAATCATTTTTTGCAGATGAATCATCTGGTTTGGGCGCCTTAACTTTTTTCTTCATTGGTTTTGATTGTTTCTTCATAAGCACGGCAATTGCACCAAACAAAATCATAATTATTCCAGCGCCTGCAATTCCCAAGATTAATCCAATGTTTGAACCTCCTTCTTCTGAGTTAGATGCAGTGCCTTGGGTATTTTCTTCATTATTTTTTTGAGCGGTCAAACATCCTTGGGTATCTTCATAAATGAACGCGGAATACTCATCAGGACACCTATCAGGCTGCGTTGCACCTTTTACGAATGTTCCAATCGTTCTTGTCTCATTCCATTCTGGGTTGTCCCAATTGTCACCAAATCCGTCTTGGTCGGTATCATTCCATTGTGTCCTGTCTCCGTCATTAAAGTCGTGCTTGTTAGACCAGCCGTCCTCATCAAGGTCGACACAGCCGATTCTATCTCTAAATGAACTACCAGAAACTGTTGGACAGTCGTCACCATTGAAGCCATCTGGGTTATCCCCGAATCCATCACCATCAGAGTCCAACCATTGTGAGGGTTCCGTATCGTCCCAATCGTCTTCAAGAGAAACGCCATCATTGTCCTCATCAACTTCAGAGGGAGCACAACCAAGGTGTGGATTATCAATTGTTCCATTTTCAGTTTCTATAGTTCTTCTCGTATCTATCTTGCCAGATTCGAGGAAAGGTGTATTCAAACAATTGTCAATATTATCACTAAAGGTATCATAATCAGTATCTCTTTCAGATGGAGAACAACCTATTGAATTAACCATAGATAATTCTTCTACGGGTGTTTCAGGACACCAGTCATAATCCCCAACTACTGCATCGTCTCCTACACCGTCCCCATCTTCGTCTCTATGTTGTAATGGATTCGTAGGCAAATCGTCAATTTGGTCTGCCCAACCATCTCCGTCACTATCCAAACAGCCGAAAATCCCATCTTCGAATGATAAACCATAAACTTCGACACAATCATCTCCTTCCAGACCTAGTAAGTTATCTCCAAACCCGTCTCCGTCTGAGTCATTCCATTGTGTAACCTCGAACGGGAATCTGTCCATGTTATCACCATATGTGTCAGAATCTGAATCAAGCCATTCAGTTGAATCTGATGGGAACACATCGTTTTCGTCCGAATATCCATCACCATCAGTATCAAGACAACCAAGTAAATCCATAGTTGAATTTCCTGATACATTGGTACAGTCATCCGAATTATCACCATAGCCGTCTAAATCTGTGTCATTCCATTCCGATGAATCTGAAGGATGAGAATCAAGTGAATCAGGCCAACCATCGTTATCTTCATCTGGACAACCTTTCAGCACGAAAATAGATTGACCTGACGTATTTACGCAATCGTCGATATCGTTTGTGTAACCATCATTGTCATCATCTAGTTGATTATCTCCACAACCAAATTCATCTATTGAAAAATTTAGGTCAGAATTTGGACATTCATCTTCACCATCCCAGATTCCGTCTGAGTCTTCATCAGGTAGAAGGTATGATTTGTCGACACCCAACTTTAGCCATGCCCTATACAAGTCATAGACACTCAACCTAGTGAAGCCCATTTGGTCCCACTTTATTTGGCCATTTTCTGTCAGCAGATAAGATAGGAAATCATAGTTTTTGTTAATCTCTGACAATGAAATGAATGCCCTCATGTCAGTTTGCAAAGGCCAATCGCCGGAAACGGAATTATTCTTTGTAGCGTTGATCGCCACACCCCCATTTGCAATTGCATCAGATGCTCCGTGCGTAAAATTGTCAACTAGAGGGACAAGATATGTTCCAACCTGATTGTTAACGCTGTACATTAGCTCTGTAAATCCAATACTTCCTTCACCAGAAGCTGCTGCAACCCCTTGCGTAACATCAGACCGATATTCTCCTGCAACTGCTCGATATCTGTATGATGATGAAGGATATATCGTGTCTGGATTAGCACAATTTGAACACAGCACTACTTCTTCGAGAATAGTCAGATCTGTTTTGTTTTCCCATCTGTGTGATAATACTATTTCTGTATCTGGGCAAGACGAATCTAAATCAATCCATTCAGGGATGTTATCTCTATCGTCATTTGGCACTACTGAATCCCAATTCAAGCCAGGCATTTCTCCTGAAACTATTAACTGATTCTTGTTTAAACTTGAGGTGAACCATCTTACCTGTGCCATAGAAAGCCCTCCAATTGTTTCGATGCAGGCTTGCGTATCACCTCCTGACTTTACCATCAGGGCGCCTGCAGCTCTACCGTATGGTATCTCTAGAATTTGTTCTGGAGTATTCTTGCAATCCCAAATACCGTTATCAGTATAATTTGTACTTTTTTGTGCATATATAGGAGAAACACCGTTAGTATATGAACCAACTTTACTTGAAGAATCACAAGCATCTATTGTTAGTGAAATTCTATCGTTGCTTTCAACGAGTACAGTGTTGTCGGGACTGTAGTAGGAATCCTTCCACGAATAATGCATCAAGGAGGTGTAAAAGTCCCCTTGGACCCTTATGTAAGCATCTGGTAACATATGTAATGAAACATATCCTCTTCTCCAGCCAACCGCTAATTTTAGACCTGAATCATCAAATGCAATCGAATATACTCCTCGATTGTTATTTTGACTACCAAAGCCACCCAGGGACCCTGTTTCGGTAAGGGTACTAACACCATACACCCGTAAGGAGCCTGACCTGCCACGAGCAACGGCTAATGTTCCACCATCCTTTGAAAATTCCAAATCATATACATCTGAACCTGCGTTAATTGTGCCTACAAACGTCTTTGATTTTATGTCGTAAATTCTAACATTATTATCGTTTGAACCTGTGGCTACGAATCTACCATCTGGACTTATTCTCAAACTACGTATAGACTCTGTATGGTTAGTATGATTGCCATACATAGTAGCGTTATCCGTCCAGTAAATCATCAATTCTCGTCCGACGGAAAAGGCAACTAATCTGTCATCAGGAGTCGTATCAATACCCCTAAGTGGTGTGAAACCGCCAACAGTTGGTGTTGTGATATTCATTTCCCTCAGCCAAGTAGTTGTATTGTATGCTGTAATTGTATTATTTCCCGCATAAGCATAAACACGACTTCCATCGTTAGACCATTCGATGGCTTCAATATCTGCTGTGGTATTGCCTAAGTATGATTCAACTAATCCAGTTGTAGAATTGATAACGACAGCTAAGCCAGAATCTCCAGCTAATGCTAACATTGTGCCATCTGGAGATGTTACTATTTCGTTAATAGATGAGGAAGCGTTGTACAGAAGTGATTTGTGGACGCCCTTATTGTCGAAATAGTGAACTTTTCCTGACCCATTCCCCCAACTACCTCCAGAGTCTGCCATGTAGAAACCTGAATTATTTGTAGCCCAAACCAAACCGGATACACCACCGCTTGGAATGTTTGTATTTTGAGACTCTTTGATTGCATCATCCCAATTATACACAGATGCTTCCTCAAAATCAGCAATTCCGTTTCCATCACCATCAGGACATCCCAATCCTGTCACGCTAGTTGCATTACCATGTGCAAAGGGACAAATATCAGCAGAGTCAACTACACCGTCCATGTCTCCATCCGTAGCTGTTGCGGAAAGAAAGGGAAGGAATGCAATTGAGACCATCATAGCAGTTAGCAAGAATGCTTTTCGCATGACTTGACGATTACTAATGGTTTGTAAATACTTGTGAGATTGTGTTCAGTTTTTGATTCAATAATCATAGAAGCCCTTGCCTGACTTTCTTCCGAGTAAACCAGCATCGACCATCCTTCTTAGAAGAGGTGCCGCTCTATACTTTGAATCGCCGAGACCATCATACAAGACATCCATTATATTCAGTACGGTATCAAGCCCAATATAATCTGCTAGAGCCAAAGGCCCCATAGGATGATTCATTCCTAATTTCATAATCCCATCAATTGATTCCTTTGTTGCGACCCCTTCTTGGAGACAAAAAATAGCCTCATTTAGCATTGGGCATAGAATTCTGTTAGAGATGAATCCGGGATAATCTTCTGCTGTCAGAGGTGTTTTTCCCATTTTTTCAGCAGCTTGAACAACAATAGAATTGGTATCATCACTTGTTAATTCACCATTGATTATTTCGACTAACTTCATCAGTGGAACCGGATTCATGAAGTGCATACCGATTACCTTGTCCGGTCTCTTGGTTGCTGAAGCTATCTTTGTTATTGATATCGACGAAGTATTTGATGCGAGAATACATGATGGTTTACAAATATCATCTAGTTCTGAAAATAGAGACATCTTAAGATCCAATATTTCAGGAACCGCTTCCACTACAAGATCCACTTCTGAACAACTGTCTCTGCTTGTAGATGTAGAGATTCTGGCTCTGGCTGAATCTGCATCTTCTTGAGTCATTCTTTCCTTAGATACCAGCTTTGATAGAGAGGATTCTATCGTTGATATACCACGTTGTACAAACTCATCTTTTATGTCAATCATAATCACATTAATACCCGAACAAGCGGCTACCTGTGCAATTCCGTTTCCCATTTGGCCAGCACCTATGACTGCCATAGATTGGATTCCCATACCCGCAGGCAATAACTTCACATTCATGATTATTGGGATTTGAACTACCATGATTTCAAAATGAAGTTAACACTGGGATTATCATGAGGGAATGGATGAAACTGAAGTCTGTAAAGAGAGAAGGCTGGGTGCGTTCTGGAGTTGATGACCCCGAAAGCGTTGCCGCACATTCTTGGGGAATGGCTATTTTAGCAATGCACTTGTGTCCAGAGAATCTCAACAAAATGAGGGTTCTGGAGATGTGTTTAGTTCATGACCTGCCAGAAATCATAGTTGGTGATTTAACACCGCATGATGATACTACTACAAAACACGATGATGAAATTTCAGCAATGAAAATTTTAGCACCTCAATGGCTCGGCCATTTTGAAGAATATGAGGATAATTCAACCGAAGAAGCAAAGTTCGTAAAATACTTGGACAAACTTGACATGGCCTTAATGGCCCGTTTTTATGAAGGTCAACAAGATTTAGATTTACAAGAATTTATTGATTCGGCAAAGAAGGTAATAGGCGAAACTAACTTGAACTAAATCCTACACGCACGGCCAACCACAGTCCTGTAGTGTAGTGGTCCATCATCTCGGGTTTTGGTCCCGGGGACGTCGGTTCGACTCCGACCAGGACTATCTTTTATCATCTAACAAAAGAGACAAACAATCAAAAGCGAAAATGTATGGGTTTAACTTTATGCAGATTAGAGTTAAGTTGGTTATCCTATTTTTTATCACATCGTTGATCATTGCCGTTCCTTCAATTGATGGGAAACAGACCGGAATTCACAACCAAGCAAATCAAGGATGTGGATGTCATTACTCAGTCAATGCAATTACAGCAAATCATTCATTCCCTGTAGAGTATAATCCAGGACAATCATACAGCATAAGTATCAACCTAAATGGCGGTTCCCAATCGTTTAATGGCGGATTTAACGTCATGGTAGACAAAGG
>JAPOHM010000017.1 GCA_029979405.1 Methanobacteriota archaeon | reverse complement strand
ACAAATCTCCGAACATCCCTGGGGGGTCAAGCGTACCACTCATCAATATTGCACCTGATACTTCGTCAAAGATAGGTCCTGCTACTAACCCAGCATCCAGTAGATGAGTAATGATTCTACCTTCTCTTCCTTCTCCCTCGAAGACCAAACATAGTGCTGTGCCTTTTCCAAATTTCACCAGAACGTCAATGAGATGTGCCAAAAGGTGAGCAGATGGTTCATTTTCTCCTTCCTCATCGACTTCGACTTCATTTGTTTCTAACTGCGATTTAAAGGCCTGTAGCCTGTTCTTTTTGTCAGGAATCGATGTGATACTAGCCTCACCTGTTAACGTAGATTGGGAAATTTCAGCAGCGACCTTGTCAAAGGCTTCTTCTAACCAATTTAGCGCAACTGTTGCATCAATTCTTACTTCATTTCCATCTCCAAGCGATGAAAGAAGATTCTTGAATTCTCTAGTTAGTATCAATCTATACTCTTTGCAAACTTGTAGCGTCCACGACTTTAGGTGGATTGAAATGCTCATTGCCTCATTTATCGCTCCCAATTTTTGCAATTCACCTAAGTGCTCCTCAACTTCAGTAGAAGCATTCCTTACCATTGTTGGAGTTAATCTTCTTTGCATTCCCATTCTCACTCTATCTGGAAGATTGTGAGCTTCATCAACGACAATTATCAGGTCTTCGAGGTTCAATTCCATTGCTTTTAGTGAAGCATTCCTAACTTCTTCAATGAAAATGTGGTTGTAGTCACAGACGACAACATCAGCAGATTTTGCAGCATTACGAGCTGCCTTCCAAGGGCAGGTTTGTCTCTTTTCTCCGTCTTCCAAGTGAATTTTACTCATCTCAACCATTTCGTCAACGTGAAGTGGGTCACTCAAGATTCTTCTTTCAAAACCGGGGGCATTGGTAAGCCAAGGCCTACACTGTCTATTCTTTCTGTGATTTGAACACAATAAAGAAAAACTTGCACCACGATTGCCAGCAAATGGTTCAACACACATCCCAGATTGTCCAATCATGTCTACAAGAGATAGCTTTCTACTCGTATTCATTTGATTAATCCGCCTTACTGTGTCGACTACGATTCTGTGTTGGCTTTGTCTTGGAGTGAGGAACATAACGGTTTTTTTGTGTTCAAAACTATTGGCAATCTCTAATGCTGCAGCGAGAGATGCAGCGGTTTTACCAATTCCAGTTGGTGCACTTGCTAAATGTGAATTGCCCTCTGAAAGTGTTTCAAGGCAGGCATCGATCATTTCTGCTTGTCCTTCTCGTAAAGTTGGATGTGCCAGCCATCTGAATTGTGATTTGGCTGGCATGTTACCATGCTTTTGCCGAAGGTATTTGAGGTTGAGCATAATTAAACTGCAGTAGCACTAATCATGTAATTTTGCACCCGGGTGTGGGGTCCGGGTGCTTGTGGAACTAACCCTACTAACAAGCAGGGTTGGAATCGGAGTCCCCCCGCTCTCGCGAGGGGACAAATGTTGGTATGCCAGTTTGTGCTCTTAGAGCACGTAGACGTAGTGCTGCGAACCCGATGTAACCTGGCTTGTTAACATCGGCTCGGAAGGTGGAATGATTATCTTGTTCGGATTTGTCATTCCATCGCATTTTCCCATCCCCTCCATTATGTGGCTCTCACCCTGTTTTCACTCAGTGAACTCCTTACGTCTTGTTGTCTTATCTCGGGCCTCTGCCAAACCCTCAGATAGAATCTCATTCAATTGCGCGTCTTGAGCAATTAGTTTGTGTACATACTCTTGCATACCCTGTAGTGCTGCAAATTCTGGTGTTGTCCCATACATTTCGTATAAATCTCCAAGTTTTGCCTTGAGTGATCTGCCAAGTGGAATAGTTACAGTGTCCATATCAGGAAGAAGTGGTTGTTTGTCCAAGAATGCCCTGATTGCTGCTCGAATTACGTCACTTCGATTTCTTGCACCATCAATACCTACTCTTGAATCGAGTAGAGCCATTTCATCATCGGTTATCCGAAGTGAAATTGGGTTGGTTGGAGTGTTCATCTTGGCCCCTCGTAATCTGTCCACATACGATGTAGTATATAATGTATTACATATGATTACAATTTGTATACAATATGATTACATTTGGATTAGTGATTTGGTTTAATTTGTTAAAATTATCCTTCCAGTGAACTATATTGGGAGAAAATACTCAAACTATGAGCGTCACCACATGCTCATGCCACTAACTGAAAGTCGGGGACTTTACCTGTACATCGAAATTATGAAAACGGCCTTGGATGATGAAATAGTTACAGATGACGAGGCCGCAATAATGAAGGTACTTGCTACAGCTTTAGGAATCTCAGATGATGACTTATCAGATGCAATGGACATCGCAAAAGGAATAGATCCTTCTCCCATTTCAGCCTCCAACGATTATGATGAATCGAGGATGGGTGATGCTTCAACTTACCAATCTGCATTGATTGCGGCATTGGATGACGAAGTTATTACAGAAGATGAATGGGCGATGATTGAAAATCTACGAACATTATTGAATATTCAACCTGATGAACATGCTCTTATCGAGGAAGCGATTATTGCAATGTCAGAAACAGATGAAAATGGTTTACGAAGATTGGAGCGTCTGGAGCGCTTCAACACTGTATGTCCGTACAATTGAAGCAATTTACAGTGGTAATGCTTGTAAAGTGCATTTAGGTGGGCGGGTCAACACAACAAGTGTTACAGGTGCTAAAAATGAGCGTCGTAAAGGATATTTTCGAGAAAGTAAAAGCAAGAGACCCAGACCAACCAGAATTCCATCAAGCAGTTTGGGAAGTTTTGGAATCGTTAGAGCCGGTGTTAGAGCAACATCCAGAGTTCGTTGAAGCTGGAATTGTCGAGAGGATTGTTGAACCTGAACGCTTGATACACTTTAGAGTTCCATGGGTCGATGATAACGGAAATGTCCAAACAAACAGAGGATTCAGAATTCAATTTAATTCAGCCATAGGCCCATACAAAGGAGGATTGAGATTCCATCCATCCGTTAACGCATCCATATTGAAATTCCTTGCATTTGAGCAAGTTTTCAAAAACAGTCTTACCACTTTACCTATGGGTGGAGGAAAAGGCGGTTCCGACTTTGACCCAAAAGGTAAGTCTGATGCTGAAGTAATGAGATTTTGTCAATCTTTCATGAGTGAATTATGGAGACATATCGGTCACAACTGTGACGTCCCTGCAGGAGACATCGGTGTTGGTGGAAGGGAAATAGGTTACATGTTTGGAATGTACAAGAAACTGCAAAACGATTTCCAGGCAGGAGTGCTGACAGGTAAGGGAATCTCATACGGCGGTTCACTCATTCGTCCTGAAGCTACAGGCTACGGGCTGGTCTACTTTGCAAGAGAAATGCTTGCGGCACAAGGTAAGTCATTTGAAGGTGCAACTGTCTCAATCAGTGGCAGTGGCAACGTAGCACAATTTGCATGTGAGAAGGTTTTGGACCTTGGCGGAATACCTGTCACAATGTCGGATTCATCTGGATGGATTCACGATCCAGCAGGAATCAACAGAGAAAAGTTAGCTTGGGTAATGGACCTTAAGAATAACAGAAGAGGAAGGATTAGCGAATACGCAGACCACTTCGACGGAGTAACTTTCACAGCATCTCAGCCTGAACCATCACTAAACGGACTATGGGGAGTTAATGTTGATGTTGCTCTACCATGTGCAACTCAAAATGAATTAAATGGTGAGGAAGCCAAGATGCTTGTTGCCAATAATGTAATTGCGGTAGCAGAGGGCGCAAACATGCCTTGCACTCCTGAAGCCGTTGCTGTCTTCCAAGAAGGTGGAGTTCTATTTGCTCCAGGTAAAGCTAGCAATGCAGGTGGGGTGGCAACCTCTGGTTTGGAAATGAGCCAAAATTCGTTGAGACTTTCATGGACAAGAGAAGAAGTCGATAAGAGACTAGACGACATTATGGTTTCAATTCACGAACAGGCGTATTCTACTGCAAAGAAATACGGCAGAGACGGAGATTATGTATTCGGAGCAAATGTCGCGGGTTTCCTAAAAGTTGCAGAGGCAATGATGGCTCAAGGCGTAATCTGATTTCTTGTGAATAACTATTTATCCAAAATTTTGGAGAAGAAATCTCAAGAAATCTTTACTTAGCCAATCAAGAGATTATTTCTTCCAATGATGAACTATCACAATTGAATGAAGAACTCTCATCAACGATGTCAAAATTAACGAGTGCCGAGTTGAGAAGAAAGTCGATCATAATCACCCTAATAGTTGCAGGATTCTTGTTCATAATTTCTGAATTTGCAATCGAGCCCGTTCTAGAGAGTAAAATCGATATCAAGGTTGTATTAATCTCGTTAAAATTACTGATTTTAGGGATGTTAGTTCCAATAGAAATCATTGTTTCTAAAATATTAGAATCAAATATAACAAAAGATGATGAAATAAACGAATCGATGTACGGAAAAATACTGGAGGCTGCATATGAAGATGGGATTATTACTGATATGGAGAGAAGTGTGCTTAGGTCCTCTGCGAAGCAACTTGGAATATCAAAGAGTAGAGCGATTGAGTTAGAGGAGTCATTTTCTTAATTTCAAATGGCAGTCGGTGCTACATGGCCATCGTTTTTGTCGTCTGGCTTCCTAACTCTTGACCAAACTCCGCCCATCAATTCTTCATGATGGTCTCCACAATAATGGAATCTTCTATATGCTTCTCTGAAAGAATATGCTTTCTTACCAGTTGCGACTAAATAACCTTCAGGCGATAGTCTTGAGATAATATCTCCTACCTGATTACACCCCGGATAATCACAAACAGCTTCTTCTCCCATGTTACATCCCAACACTTTACTAATCTTTAACCATTGTAATTTTCATGAACCATCTTCGGCATCTTCAGGGGTAATTACTAGAAGAGGAACATTAGCCTCGATAGATTGTCCTTCTTCACAATGTATTTCTGAAACTGTTCCTGAAATTGGAGCTTGGATTTCATTTTGCATTTTCATTGCTTCAAGAATCATTACTACTTGGCCTTCTTCGACATTATCTCCAACAGACACTTCTACGGTTACCACCTTTCCAGGTATATTTGCCGAAACCTTACCTGATTTTTTGGACTTTCCACCAGCAGAAGCTCTCTTCTTTGGTGCGGGAGCAGCGTCTGGCATTTTTATTTCAAAACTCTCTCCATTCACAGTAGCAGTCCAAAGGTCACCATCATTTGATAATTCAACATCGAATTCTTCACCATTGACAATTACTTTTCTCGTCTCAGTCATTTGATTACCTCCAAGGGGAACGGGAACTTCTCTTATGCATTAATGATGACATTCCCATATTCATTCTTCTATGGTCGATAGACCATGATTCACCAAGCTGTCTTCCAATATTTGAAGCATCATCGGCTGATGATGAAGCAGAAATAACAGCCATGATTGCTGCGATTCTTAGTGTGTTTATGTCTGTCATCTTATCATCTCACAAAGGAATATTTCCGTGTTTTCTAGCTGGACGTAATTCCTCTTTTTCCAATAACATGGACAAGGCTCTTGCTAATTTCATTCTTGTCTGATTTGGTTCTATGACATCATCAATGTAACCAAGACTTGCTGCTTTGTAGGGGTTAGCGAAAGTTTCCTCGAAGTCTTCGATCAATCTACCTCTTTCTCCTTCAGGGTCTCTTGCGTTTTGCAGTCTTCTTCTGTGAATAATTTGCACTGCACCTTCCGCACCCATGACGGCTAATTGAGCAGATGGCCAAGCAACATTGTAATCTCCTCTGATGTGTTTCGAAGACATTACGTCGTAGGCGCCACCGTAAGCCTTTCTTAGAATTACAGTCAATTTAGGTACGGTTGCCTCTGCATAGGCATACAATAATTTTGCACCGTGTCGAATTATCCCACCCCATTCTTGGTTTGTACCAGGTAAGAATCCGGGAACATCTTCCAAAGTAATTAGTGGAATATTGAATGCATCACAGAATCGTACAAATCTTGCGGCTTTGTCGCTTGCGTCTATGTCGAGGCAACCTGCGAGAATTTTTGGCTGATTTGCTACGACACCCACTGTAGATCCGTTCAAGTGTCCAAATCCTATCACGATATTTCCTGCCCAGTTTTCCTGTACCTCCAAAAATCCACCATCGTCTAGGATTTCTACGATTACATCCTTCACATCATATGGTTTTGATGGATCATCTGGAATGATAGTGTCGAGTTTGTCACACAACCTGTCACTAGAGTCTCATGATTTTTTGGCAGGAGGTTTTTCCATATTGTTTGCGGGTAGTAAATCAACCAGATCTCTTGCAAGGTCTATTGCCTCTCCATCATCTGTAGCTGTAAAGTGAGACACTCCTGATTTGCTTCCGTGGGTAGATGCCCCACCAAGGTCCTCAAACGACACTTCTTCATTGGTAACGGTCTTGATTACTTCGGGGCCGGTGATAAACATGTGAGCCGTCTTATCGACCATGATTACGAAATCGGTTATTGCAGGGGAATAAACAGCACCTCCTGCACACGGGCCCATGATAACGCTAATTTGTGGTACGACACCGCTTGCTCTCACATTTCTGAAAAATATTTCAGCATATGACCCTAAACTGGCCACACCTTCCTGAATTCTGGCGCCACCACTATCGTTCAGGCCTATTACGGGACGTCCAGTTTTCAGGGCCATATCGAGAACTTTGCATATTTTCAAGCCGTGCATTTCTCCTAAGCTTCCGCCATAAACAGTAAAGTCTTGAGCGAATGCAAAAACTTCTCTCCCGTTAATCAATCCGTGGCCGGTAACTACACCATCTCCTGGAATCACATTTTTGTCCATGTCAAAATCTCTGCATCTGTGCTCAACTAATGCATCAATCTCTTGAAACGAACCGTCATCTAATAGCATCTCTAGGCGTTCTCTTGCAGTCATTTTGCCACGATTATGTTGTGCATCGATTCTTGCCTGACCACCGCCAGCCTCACCTCTTGCTTTTCTTGCACGTAGGTCTTTCAACCTGTCCTCAGTGCCCATCATACTATTCGCCAAATGGAATACTACAGAAGGACGCTCTTATTGGTTGTGTGCGATTTAACTACCGTAAGCCCTTCATACACCTCCCTACACACCACCAACTATGGGAGGCCGACAGCGTATCGTAATAGCGAAACCAGGTCTCGATGGTCACGATAGAGGCGCAAAAGTCGTCGCAAGGGCTTTGCGTGATGGCGGACATGAAGTGATTTACACTGGATTGCGCCGAACACCGAGTCAAATTGTTAGGACAATTATCGATGAAGATGCAAGGTTTGTTGGCCTATCCTCTTTGTCTGGTGCACATAGCCACCTTTTCCCAAGAATTTGTGAACTCCTCAGGGAAGCGGGATTAAACGACGTTGTTGTCTTTGGGGGTGGAATAATTCCGGAGGATGACAGGGACGAGTTATTCAGTGCGGGAGTTAGAGCCATTTTTGGCCCGGGCACAACTTCAGCAGAAATACTACAATTTGTTGATGAAGCCTCAGATAGAAACTGCGGTGTTGGATCTGAAGATGATTGGCGCTGGGGTGTTTGATTGGATAGGATAAAACTCTCTCGGGAGTTGTCTTCTATAGAAAATGGCGACACTGACGGACAGGAGGGGGAAGGTCCAATTATTGCTATCACGGGGCCACCTGGAATTGGAAAATCATGTCTAATTGACAAAATTTTATTTGAATTAACTCCAAAAATGAAAATTGCAGTTCTTGCCGTTGACCCCACGTCCCCAGTAAGTGGAGGCGCGCTCTTAGGTGACAGAATCCGGTTCAATGTTCTCGATGACAATGAGCGAGCTGAATCGATTTACATACGAAGTATTGCGACAAGATCCTCCGGTGGTTCGATTCCATTAATTGTGCAGGATTTGGCATCGCATCTACTCGCGAATGGCTTTGATTTAGTCATAATAGAAACCGTAGGTGCTGGGCAATCTGAAATGAGGTGCGCTGCTGTTGCTGAGAGAATTATCGTTGTGGAAGGTCCAGCCAGAGGCGATAGTATCCAAGCTGAAAAGGCTGGATTATTGGAATTGGCTGATTTAATAATAGTGAATAAATCAGATTTAGATGGTTCAGAGAAAGTTTTCAACGACTTGACTATTTCATTAATGCTATCTGAAGACCCACCAAATATTGTTAGAACAAGTGCGATCACTGGAGAGGGTGTTAAAGAGGTTGCAAATCTAATGCTGAATTTGGAATCACGTGCATCATCAGCAAGGGCAAGAGCCCGTCAAAAATTATTAATGGCGCACGAGAGTAAAATAGTAACAAATCCCAAGTTTGAGTTGATTCTTGACCGCATCAGTCAAGAAGGGTTGTCAATTCATGACGCTTTGAGGGAACTCGATGAGTGAACAGGTTGCACTTACTGACCCAGTAGAACATTCCGTAGGGGGTGTAAAAGGCCACATCTTCAGAAGGTCATTCCATCTATCGATGTCTTTCATACCATTTGTTTACTTTGAATACGGTGAAAAGATTTCAGAATTTGTTAATCTTGAGGCTGCCCAAGTAGTATCTGGTCTAACCATTTTGTTAATCATGGCTGAAATGATTCGTCTCAAATTAGGTTTCACGATTTTCGGCCAAAGAGACTACGAAGCAAAGCAGGTTAGCGCCCTTGCATGGGGAGGAATAGCAATAGGTTTGACATTCATTGCCTTACCAGACAATCCAGAATTTGTTTGGCCACTAGTCCTGTCGTTATCTCTTGGTGATCCGTTCCTAGGAGAATTACGAAGAAAGAATTTAGATAGCAAAAATGTAGCAATCATTGGTTCAATTTTTATCGCAGCAATTTGGTTAATCTGTTGGAATTTCGTCGAAACACCGATTATTCTTGCGCTTATTATGGCGCCAATATGCGTGGCTTCTGAATGGCCAAGATTAACTTGGATTGATGACAATGCTACAATGTTGTTGATTCCATTATTCACAATTTTATTGGTTATACCTTGGTTGTGAAACCATTATGTTGAAATGGCGAGTTTCGTTGCGTTGCAACAGGTGAGACATTATGAGTGATGAAGAGACATCTAACGCCCCGCCTCAGAGTACATATTTGGTGACATTTTTGCTATCTTTTGTCTTCCTTATTATCACATTCTTCGTTTACCCTCTTTGGTGAGCAAAAGCAAGACCTCTTCAAGAGGTAATTTCAGGGATTAATATGTGCGGGATAGGCGGTATGCTTGGTAATCCCGACAAATCAGTACTATCTCGTATGGTCGATTTGATGCAACACAGAGGTCCTGATGGAAGCGGAATTTTCGCCGACGATGACTGTGGTTTAGCACATGCAAGATTAGCGATAGTAGATGTTGAGGGGTCTCCGCAGCCACTGTTTGGCGAGGGTAAGGTTAGTGTTGTAAACGGTGAAATTTACAATTATTTAGACCTAAAAAGTAGCCAATACAACTACACAACTAACGGTGATAGTGAAGTGATTTTATCTCTTCACGATGGTCTTAGTTCCGCTCAAGAGCATTCAAAATGGATTTCAAAACTCGACGGAATGTTTGCTTTCGCATTATGGTCAGATGGACAATTGATATTAGCAAGGGATGCAATGGGTATCAAACCACTTTTTCGAACAATAGTGAATGGCACATTACTATTTGCAAGCGAGGTTAAGGCATTGCGTTCTCATGAACAATATCATTCTCAAATGGATTTAGACGCAATTAAAGCAAGAATCGCATGGGAATATCCTCTGGATGCATCTTCTCTGTTCAATGGAGTCTATCAGGTGAGGCCTGGAACTGTGGAAGTTTGGGAGTTAATCGATGGAATTCCAAAATTAGTCAGCTCATGCCGATTCGAGAAACAAAAGGTAGATCCCGCTGAAAATTGGGATGACCCGCAGAGGTTGCTTGAAAGTTTTACATTGAGTGTAAGCGACCGCTTGATGTCAGACGTACCTCTTGGGATTGTGCTTTCAGGTGGCTTAGATTCAAGCTTGGTTTGTGCTGTAGCAAGAGATGCAGCTGAAATAGCAAA
The DNA here is from genome assembly GCA_029979405.1 of Methanobacteriota archaeon. The sequence goes on along the minus strand of JAPOHM010000017.1, from coordinate 3,261 downwards.
TCAACCAGTTCCTGCCTGTTGGACAGTTGCAGAAAGCGAGGACAATCCCGATTGGATGGCCGCGGAATTAGTAGCATCAAGTTTGGATTTAGAACATCATCAATATGTTTTAGATGAAGATTCATTCAATAACAGGCTTCCTGATTTATCATGGCATGGAGAAGATTTTGATGTAACGGTGCTATTTTTCCAACCCCTATTTGAAAAAATGTCACAATCTGTTTCAGTGGGTCTTTGTGGCCAGGGTGCTGATGAACTACACGCTGGATATCCAAGATATAGAGACCTTGAAGCGCATAGCAAATTAGTCAGGAATAGATTGGACAACATGAACTTCAATTTGAACAATCTAAAGGATGAAAACTGGTGGAGTGATGACTTAACACCAGAATTTCACACAAATTCTCTACAGGATTTTTTGCAGTTCGAACTTGACCACGGCCAGTTAACTAATTTCCAATTAAGGTTAGTTGATAGACACTCGATGGCGCATGGGCTGGAAGTCAGAGTGCCATTTTTAGGTAGTCGACACAGAAAGGAATCGAACCGTCTTCCGATGAAATGGAGATACACAAAAGGAATCGATGAAAAGGCGGCATTGAGAAAAGCTGCAAGTTTAACCGACCTTCCTGCTGAAATAGTAAATCGGCCAAAACTACCTGCGGGCAGAGCAACCTCGCCAAAATTGATTGACAAGGTAATAAGTGAACTAAATCCACTCGTACCGGAATACGCAAAACGTTATCCTGATTTAGAACGAGAGTTAATTAAACAGCCAGAGATTTGTATCGGTATGGCTCTTTTCGAATCGATGCACATCATCGACGGAGGAAAATCGAAAAAGAGCGGAGATGCAAAATCATTAATCGAGGAAGTGATGTAATTTCTGTGCTACATGACCTTACAAAATCGCTTGAGGATAAGCGAGATGAAATTACTGAATGGATGAATAAAAAGCGAGCAGAAGTTCCAATTCCAATTTACGGAAGTGTAGACATAAGAGATTGTGGCTGGAAAGTCGCTGTAGTCGATGCTAATCACTTTCCAGCAGGTTTCAATAATATTTCAGAAGGAGATGAAGAAGTTCTCTCGCAACTTCTCAAAGAGCACATAATTAGAAAGCATCCAGGTTGTGCATGGGTTCACCTATATCCTGAATCGCATACACGTAACGCGGGCTATGTTGAGAATGTAGCGACAATAAAGAGGCTTGTTGAAAAAGCAGGATTTCGTTGTACAGTAGGCTCTCCTGATTTGGAGGGGCATGGTTCTCTTGATGGAATTTCAAGTCCTTTGATGCTCGATGCGGTGTCAATAATAGATGATGAAATCCATGTAAATGGATCAAAACCAGACCTTGTTATGCTAAACAATGACCTTACTGAGGGCATGGTAGATGGATTGAGTGCTAGAAATGTCTCTCCTCCGCCTCACATGGGGTGGCAAAGGAGGCGCAAATCTGAACACTACCAACATTTGAAAGGATATGTCGAAGAAATATCAAAGATAATTGGAATCGATTCATGGCATCTATTGGCTGATTGGTTTGTAAGTGAAGATAAGTGTTTGGAAAAGGAAACTTGTCGCAGAATGTTAGCCAGTGAAGTGGATGAATTCTTGGCAAGAATTGCGGCTAAATATGAATCACTGGGAATAGACCGTCAACCTGTTGCTTTCATCAAAAACGATAGAGGAACCTATGGTTTAGGTATAATGGCTGTGACTAGCGGTGACCAATTGTTAAATTTGTCAAATCGCAAATTCAAGAAATTAATGTATTCAAAAGGAGGAGTGGATGTTGAAAACTTCCTGATTCAAGAAGGAGTGCCAACGACAATGAAAACAACTGAAGGAGCTACTGTCGAACCGGTTGTTTACCTCGTTGATGGAGAAGCTGCTTCTTGGTTTTACAGAATTAATCCAAAGAAGGGAGAAATGGAAAATTTGAATTCTCCTTCAGCAGTTTTTAGTTCATATAGCGAAGTTGGGGATTCATTCGGTGAGCATGCGAGGACTTGGCACGCATTAGTTTCAGAATTATCGATGCTTGCTATGGGCGCTGAATCCAAAGCACAGTTTGACAATTTCAATGAATAATTTCTAAGTGAGGTAGTACTTTGAATAGATTAATTGTCTACGCAATTACTATACTTGCTGGGCTATATGTTTCAGCCAATTATGGGGAATGGCCAGTAAATATTTGGTGTATTGGGTTATTTCTCATCCTTTATCACAGGGCTGAGAGGCGAGAAAGAATTGAGATGATTACGGTTATCGCTCTTGCTACACCCATGGAACTATTTTTCAGCGAGGTTTGGCTAATATATGAATATCAACGAGATCTAATGCCGTTATTTGTTCCTGTAGGACACTGGTTTTTATTTGATTCAGGAAAGCGGATTGCTGAATATATTAATCCATCAATTGCATTGTATATTCTTGTTCCATTCATCCCTTTGGTAATCTATGGGGTATATGTCGGAACAGATACTTCTGGTGTGATATTATTGGTCCTTGTATTGCTATTTACAAAATTTGGACCGCAACCATCGTTGTATGTAACAATGGCTTGGTTAGCATTATTGATGGAATTATGGGGGACTTATCTCGAAAATTGGACATGGGCCGATGAGGTTCCGTGGACGGGTTTGACTGCTTGGAACCCTCCCTTACTGGTAGGTGCGTTTTACTGTCTTGGAGATTTATTGGTTAATCTATCTGTGGATAAATTTGAAAACTCAAATAGAATAGAGGTGAATATATGACCTCACCTGATGACTTAGCAAAGCGTAGGGCTGCGGAAGCCGAGCGTATTGCTATCGCTCTTGCTCGTCAAAAAGGCGAGAGGAGATCGCAGATAAAAGGAGGAGAGGGAACCGTCGCTTGGGTTACAGAGAATTTGTGTATTGGTTGTGACCAATGTACCATTGTTTGTGATGATGATGCTATTGAATTGTACCACAAAGATGTAGCTTCACCACTGATAAACGTTCCAAGTAATCGAAAAGCAAGAATTATTCGAGATGCATGCACCGGGTGTAGGTTGTGCGTGCTTGCATGTCCTACTGATGCGATAACAATGATTGATAGGTGATAATATGAGTAAACAACCAGAACATGAAGGAGCACAAAGATTTGGTGGAGAGTTTGGCCCTATAAGAGGTGCAAAGACAACAGGTGTATCATTATCAACATTCAAAACTCTGGTTTGGGTCTCAAATATTGGCGGACTTCTGCTCGTAGTTTTTGCTCTAGAATTTT
>JAPOHM010000110.1 GCA_029979405.1 Methanobacteriota archaeon | reverse complement strand
GTCCTTGGCATGTAAATGACGAAATCATCGTTTCAATTTTAGTTAGGAATGAAGGAGACGCAGAAGGGAATGTTGCACTTCAATTTGAAAAGACCGGAGTTATACAGCAATCTGACTCGATTTTACTTCAACCTGGAAGTGCAGGTGAGATTTCTTTAATCTTCAGTATTGAAGACGAAGGTGTTCATGTTTTCAATTGGTCAATTATTAGCCTAGACTCTGCAGTCGATGAGAATCTTTCAGGAACTGTAACAATTCCTATCGATTCAGCACAAGATATTTCAATTGATTTAGAAGGAATTGAGAGAACTGATGACGGCATTAGTGTCGAATGGGCTATCGATTTAGAAGCAGGGGTTGGAAGGGAAATCATAATTGAATATGGCAGAATATTGGATGGTGACAGAGATACACTGATTTCTGAGGAAAGGATGATATTGCCAGGTGTTACTTATGGTGAAATGAATATTGGTGAGAATAACGCAGACCAAGTATTTGTCAAAATAAAAACAGTTGATTGGACAATTGGATTAGGCTCCACATTAGAAAGTCAAATTGAATACCCAAGTTTTTCTTCCAACCCTTCAATCGTAGTAAATCCAGTGACACAACCAAGAGTTCCCAAAGCTGGCGAACAGGTTACTATTCTCTTTACATTGAGTAATAACGGCGATGGAGGGATAATGCAGAGTGAAATCATCGCAACAGATACCACTAGCTCTGTAATAGGTATGAAAACAGTTAGTGCCAAACAAGTAACATCTCAAGATTATTCGATGGTGGTTGATTGGCCTAATCAAGAAAATGTTGTGGTCACTCTGTCTTGGTATGTTGACGGTCAGGTATTTTCAGATCAAATCTTAGTTAAATCAGAATTAGTAGCAGAAGACAAATCAGGATTTGAGTTGCCGATAGGAGGTATTCTCGGTGGACTGGCCGTCGGCATGGTTGCTATTTTTGCAATAAGAGCCAAAAACTCACCAAAATCAACAACGAAATCTAAACAAAAAGGCTCTGAAAGTTCAGCAAAACCTCCTGAAAAAATAGAGGTATCCTGTCCGACTTGTGACCGAAGATTGAGAGTGCCGAGTGATTACAACGGTTCTGTAAGGTGCCCAGAGTGCGAGTCGAAATTTGATGTAGAATCCGAATTGGAAGAAATAGAGCAAGATAAAGATGAAGAGTCACCTTCTGATGATTTGGAAGATTCAGAACCATGGGCTTCTTCTGATAATGACATCCTTGGTTGTCCTAAATGTACGAGGAAACTGAAGGTGCCATATGAAAAACGACCGGCAAAAGCACGGTGTCCTGCCTGTGAAACAATATTCGAGGCCCGTGCTGATTGATTGTGAGGATGATATGATGGGTGCGGGGCATTTTCAAGAATTCGAGGATGAATATCTAGAAGCACTCTATGAGATAAACGAAAGAAAACCAGGTCAAATGGTTAGGAATGGAGAACTCGCTGATTACTTATCAGTCACCCCTGCCTCCGCAACAGAAATGGTTCAAAGATTGGCGAAGAATGGATTTGTTGATTATGTGCCTTACAAAGGGGTTTTGCTAACTGAAAAGGGTTTAGAGCATGGCAAAGTCATGAAAAGAAGACATAGATTAGCTGAAGTTCTTTTGAGCAGATTACCCTTTGTTGGAGATATTCATGAGACTGCTTGTAGGTTAGAACATGCATTCAATGATGATTTAGAAGCATCAATCTCAATCCTCTTAGGCAATCCAGAAACCGACCCATCTGGAAGGCAAATACCAGAGCCTTCCAATAGTGTTGCAAACAAGATGAAAAATATCGGGCAATTTATACTCGCATCAGACTTGAAAGTCGGTGAATCAGGATTCATAACAATGATTATTGCAACAGACGTTGATATATCCTTATTCGATGAAATTGGATTGAAAATTGATTCCATGGTCAAAAGAGTTGAAAGCGGTAATTTATGCATCGATGGACAAGGGGAGATTTCTGATTATCTGTCTAAGCGGATTTTATTGAGGTGGGAATTTGACTGAAGTATTACAAGATTTGAGAAGTAAAGAAGGAAAATTTCACGGTATAGATAAGCAATTTCTCACCGAGGGTCTAAGATTAGTTCTGTTTTTACCAGCCTTTGCATTACTCTTCATATTCGGTTCTTGGGCTTTTAGCAGTCAAAGCCCTGCATGGTGGTTGGAGAATATCGAGCCTACTCTTGGATTTACTCTTTCTACAGCCTTCATCCTTATTGCGTTAACAATCTTAGTAGGATACACAACAGGGCTAGCAATCCACCGCTATCGTATGCAATTGACGAGGTTGGTATTTAGAGCAGAAGTTAATGCAGCTGCTGAAGACCATCGTCCAATAAATAGCATGCACGGTTATTCTTCTGTCGACGGATTGATTTCAAAAACAATGGCGAGTCACAATACGGCGCTATTTATGTCAATGTTTTCTATAACTGTCCTGGCATTTTCAGTTTACTTTGGTTCAGATTCTGAATTAGGGCAGAGAAGTTTGCTGGCTTGTGCGTCTATGTTGGCAATGTCTCTTGGCCAACACCTCTCAACGAGAAATTACAAATTCAATATGGTAACTAATGACGGACTTTTATCGGCTTATGAGCCTCCGATTCATCCATCGACTCTTTGTTTGCCATTTAGTGAGATCTTGAGTAACCACATGGATCCACTATTAAGGAGCAAATTTGATGATTTCCTAAGAGATTTTGAATCGAATATCAAGCGAGGGGTACCTGCAGATTTCGGCGCAGAAAAGTTCCTAATGCTGATGCACAGAAGATTCAAAGGACGTATAGATAGAGTTACTACAAATACAGAGATAAAAGAGATTCTCACCGACAAAGGAATACACGAAATTATGCAACACAAAGTATTCTCCGAAGAATTGTGGGATTCTGTATTCCTCAGGTCAGAAAAGCAATTGCCTGCTTTTTACAGACTAATAGATAGAATTGAACAAGACATGGCCATCGGTAAACAACCAGATATGCCAGATCTCTTGTTTGATGTTGATTTGGAAAATGTCGTTACAGAAAATGCCAATCTTTTCTGCTACATGCATAACTTGTCAGATAAGGATAGACAAATCGTATTGAGAGTGAACTCTCCTGACTTCAGACCGCAGGAATTGCTGCTTAGATACAATCTAAAGGCAGGCCAAAAATCATATTGGCCAAAAGAGGCAATTCCAGATTTTGATAAAGGAGATGAGGACCGATTAGGTCGCATGTCTACACTCTTACAGGAAGGGACCTTGTCGTGGCAAACCTTACTTCCAGAAGGGTCCGGAGACGCGAGTGTTGCGATTCGATTGGAAAACATCGAAGGCGACCTACTTGTTGGAAGGCAAATTAATGTCAATGTAAGGCCTGAATTCGTAAAGTGGTTTAGAAATACTAGTTCGATAACCTCCTATGTTTCAGGGGCAATAGGACTTACTGTGGCCGTTATTTTCCAATTATTGAGCATAATTAATGTTTGAATAATTGTAATTTAGTAATAGTAGCATTCAAGGCCAATAAGTAGACGCCCAATCATGAGCGACGCAGAAGAACAGCAGCCTCAGGACAACACTGAGTTGCGAGACCACCTTCATCAAATGGAGGCCAAGGTTAGAAAACTTCGTGAAGCAAGAAACAATCACAACGACCAAGCAAATAGATTTGCAGACCAGAGGAATTCTATTCAGTCTCAGTATAAAGAACACAAGGAGAAAGTTGATCTTGCTGTAGCAGAAGTCCGGGCTGTTAGGGCTGAACAAAAGGTACACAAGGAAAGAAGAGATGCTATACAAGCCCAAATTCGAGACTTAATTGGAGTATCTAAATCGAAAAGAGGGGAACAAAGCGACAAAAATTCTGCTTCAATAGAATTCAATAAGCTAACGAGTGAAGTAACATCCTTAGAGCGTATCTTTGAAACTAAAGGTGGCATGTCTCCAAAGAAAGAAAAAGAGACAATGGAGAAAATCAAAATCATGCGACGCAAGATGGCTGAATTAGAACCACTTGTTGCAGAACTTCAACTGATCAAAGTAGACATTTCAAACAGGGACGAAGCAATTACTACGCTAAAAACTGAAGCAGATGATGCACATAAACAATTTGTGGAATGCCTTGAGAGGGCAAAAGAAATGTCAAAAGAACTCGATGAACTCTTTGAGCACAGAAATTTCCTGAAAGGTGAAGGTGACAGATTTCACAATGAATTTGTAGCTTGCAAAGAAAAGGCGAATGAAGTACACTCAAAGATTGTTGAATTAATGAACGAAGTTAACGAAGTTCGTGACAAACTAAAGATTGCACGTGAAGAAAGGGAGTCATGGATTGTTGACCACAACGAATCAGTGAGTAAAATGATGAAAACAGGCGCTGAAGACCCGAAAGTTGCAGATTCCATGGTTGACCAGTTGTTAAATCAAGGAACACTCTCTTTTGGAGGAACAATGTCTGGGGACAGACAAGGAATCGGTTCAAAGAAAGGTAAGTCGAACAAAAAGAAATCCATGAAAAGAGTCGATATGACCGCATCTCGTGGAAGGAAGTGAGATTCTGAAAGGAGTAATAATGGCTGGTGGACGTGGAACTCGTCTAATGCCATTGACTCTAAATCGTCCAAAACCGATGGTCTCAGTCCTTGGTAGGCCAGTAATTGACTACGTCAAAGACTCAATGGTTAGTTCAGGAATTTCGGATATTATCGTAACAACTGGTTACAAAGGGGACCAACTCATAAATCACGTAAAAAGCTGGAAAATCAACGGAAGGGTGAATCAAGAAGATACTCCAATGGGCACTGCTGGAAGTGTTAGATTATTATCTGATGAATTGACTGAAACTTTCGTAGTAGGTTCTGGTGATTCGGTTGCTTCTTTTGATGTAGCCGACCTAATAAAATCGCATAGGGAATCAAAAGCAATGGTTACGATGGCTTTGTGGGAAGTTGAAAATCCGTCTGAATTTGGAATAGTGGGATTAAGTTTGACCCAGGGTGGAGAATTAGATTCTTCTCTATCAGAAGGATACATATCGAAATTTTTAGAGAAACCTAGTCCGGAAGAGGCTTTTTCAAATCTAATCAATGCTGGATTATACATTATTGAGCCTGAAGTTATGCAATTAATTCCTGAAGAAACAAAATTTGATTTTTCAAAGGAATTATTCCCAGAAATACTAAATCGCGAGTGGAAAATGTATGGAAAAAAGGTAGAAGGGATTTGGTTTGACGTTGGAAATCCTTTCGAGTTGCTAAACGCACAACTTTCACTCGTGAAAAATTCTGAAAATCTTCCATTTCCAATGCCTGAAG
>JAPOHM010000025.1 GCA_029979405.1 Methanobacteriota archaeon | reverse complement strand
CCTATGTTTAAAATTAATTTAATCACCTCAGTTGCTTGTAAACTACCAATAATCCCAGTTAATGCGCCGAAAACTCCAGCTTCAGCGCAACTAGGAATTAATTCATCTGGAGGCGCCTCTGGGAATAGATCGACATAGCTCGGACCGCCGTTTAAGTTGAAGACTGAAATCTGACCTTCAAATCTATAGACTGAGCCATATACCCACGGGATTCCCAATCTTTTTGAAACATCGTCTATCAAATATCTCGTTTGTATGTTGTCTGTTCCATCAATGATGACATCATGACCTGAAAGGAGATTTTCCCCATTAGTTTCAGTTAATCTTTCTACGATTGGTACAAAATTTATTCCCGGATCCAAATCGTTTACAAATCGCTTTGCTGAAAGTGATTTTGAGATTCCTAAATCGGAGGTTCGATGTATTACCTGCCTCTGCAAATTTGAAACATTTACCTCATCATCGTCAATGACAGTAATTTTCCCAATTCCGGCACCAGCCAGATATTGAATCACTGGACTACCAAGTCCACCTGCGCCCACACATACAACACTGCTATTAGATAAACGAGTTTGTCCATCAATTCCTACGTTAGGTAGCGCAATATGTCGAGAATGGCGTTGAATGTCGACCATCTTTATGCCTCAGTGGGCGTTATCTTCTAACCATCTCTCACAGTCTATCGCCGCCTGACAACCCATTCCAGCTGCAGTAATAGCCTGGCGATATCTAGTATCTACAACATCACCTGCTGCAAATACTCCATCGATGCTCGTCATTGTGTGGTGCTTATGAAGTAGGTATCCTTCATCATCAGTTTCCAACTGGCCTTCAAGGAAATTGGTAATCGGCTTGTGACCAATTGCAATAAAAGCTCCACTAACATTGATTTGCTCCTCATTTCCGTCTCTTGGGTCTTCGATAATTGCACCAGTTAATCCTGAATCATCGGATAGCCACTTCTTGACCTGTCTGAAAGGTTTTATCTCGATTTTTTCGTTACCAGCAGCTCTATCATACATTACTTGTGAAGCCCTGAAAACATCTCTTCGATGAATAAGTGTGACCTTTGTGGCAAATCTGGTCAAAAATGTAGCTTCTTCCATAGCAGAATCCCCTCCTCCAATCACCATAACTTCCTGGTCTTTGAAAAATGCACCATCGCAAGTTGCACAAGTTGAAATCCCACGACCTTTTTGTTCGTCTTCACCCTCTGCACCAAGCCAGATTGATTCTGCTCCTGTACAGATGATAATTGAATGTGCCAAATGCTCTTCACCCTCGGAATAAACCTTGAATGGCCTTTCTGAAAAATCAACACTTTCGACATTCCTGTCTTGAACTTCCAAGCCAAATCTTTCAGCTTGCTCCCTGAGCTCCATCATCATTTCAGGGCCACCAATTCCTTGGGGATAACCTGGGAAATTTTCAATGTCACTTGTGAGCATTAATTGCCCTCCTGACATATAACCTGCAAACATCAACGGATTCAGCATGGCTCTTGACGCATACAATCCTGCAGTATATCCTGCAGGACCGCTTCCTATGATTATCACATTGCGAATTTCGTCGCTCATGATTTCTCCAAAACGATGCAACCCTTGAATATTTTCTCTCAAAATTCATCAACTATGCGTGATTAGCACACGATATGGATGTATTTTCCCACTGGCTTTGGGGCATGGCACTAACCCGTGGCAAAATTTCGTGGAAGGTAAGTGGTCCAATGGGAGTACTTCCCGACTTACTTGCATTCGTACCTGCATCAATTTATGGAATGGTAAACGGAATCCCAAGAACTAGAGTGGATGCAGACACAGTGACATCAGACCTACCAGTTGCATGGGAAATCTACCAATGGACTCATTCGTTAACTATCGTTGCATTTCTGTATGGTTGCGCATATTACTTTTTGAAATCTAAAGGCCACGAAAATCCAAAATATGTTGCATGGATATTTGTTTTGCCTTGGTTTTTCCACATATTATTAGATATTCCAGGTCATTCAATTGAATTCTTTCCGACTCCATTCTTACATCCATTTAGTGATTTCATGTTTGACGGAGTACGGTGGAGTACTTGGTGGTTCTATTTTCCACAAGTAGCGTTGCTACTCTATATTTGGTGGAGGATTCTTCAAAGAGAGGATCACGTTTTATTGAAGCCTAAATCATGGAAGATATCGCAGAAATTGCGGCTCTAGCGTGAGGCTCCATTCTTGGCTCGATATGATGAACCTCAGCGCCCGGGCCTATGATTCCTAATCCAACTGGCTTTTCATGAACCAACTGTAATTCAATTATTGATTTGATTACGGCTTGACCCATAGCTAACCCGTGTTGGGTATGACCCTTTTCTATAATGCCGAGGCAGGCTGCACCAACAATATCTTCTTTGGAAAGAAGCCTGTCAATCGCCAATGGAACTTCCATTGCTCCTGGAACCCAGACAACTTCTGAGATTTCTAAACCTAGATTCATTGCTTCATCTTTTGCATATTCTAGCATTTGGTTGATTTCTTTTTCATGGAAACTTCCACAGACAACTGCGATTTTGTTCATTTTTTGGCCTCCATGATTCTTTCCACAGTTGAAACGATTGTTTGTGTCATTGAATCGATTTCAATATTCACTCTATCTTCGATAATTTTGTCACCTATTGTGGTAATTCTAAGAGTTTCAGGAATTAGATGAAGCATAAACGAATCTGCAGTTACTTCTCCAATCGTCAGGGATATTCCATCAATAGCAACATAGCCTTTAGGATTAATGTAATTCATTATCTGGGGTTCAGCAATTATTCTGATATCGGTATTCTCGTCTCCCTTAGAGATATTTTCTATTTGTCCCATGCCCATAATATGTCCACTGAGCAAATGGCCACCTAGTTCGTCACCCATTCTCAAAGACCTTTCTAGGTTAACTTTGTCACCAACTTGCGATTTTGAAAAAGTAGTTCTATCGATTGTTTCAGGTATTACGTCGAAAGACACCAATTTGTTGTTCTGTTCCACTACGGTGAGGCAAACACCGTTGATTGCTACCGAAGCACCAATTTGCAGATGTTCGGTTGTAACTTCATGGAAATCTATCACAAAACGACGAACTGATTCCCCTGTAATGCTTTGGATTGTACCAGTTCCTTGGACAATTCCCGTAAACATAAGAACACCAAAATCAGTTATTATTAGCTCTTTCAAGGATTTTTGCTATGATTTTTCTTGTTCCATCTAAATCATCAGACAAACCCTCTACACGAGTTACCTCGATTTCCCCTAAACCCATATCATTCAAAGATGCTCGTATTTTCTCTTCGGCATGTTCCTGGTCATAACCAAGTGCAATAATATCAGGATTTACTTCTGGTAAAATATCGAAAATTGGAACGTTAGGAGGATTTCCAACAATTGCTGAATCAACCGGTTTTAGACCGTTTACCATCCTACACCTCAGTTCTTGGCCGGTAACAGGTTCATGTTTTCTCAAGCGAACGGTATCGTCGTGAGCGACTACAACTGTTAGGTGATCGCCAAGTGATTTTGCTTGTTCTAAATAATGAAGATGACCCGCATGTAGTAGATCGAAAACACCTACAGCCATGACTCTCCTCATAATTACGCCTCATTCATGCAATGCTGATATTAATTCTTCACCAGTTAAAAACGGGATTCCCTTTTCTTTAGCCCATGCTCTTGCATCATCAACTGATAATGCATTATCGCCATTTGGCTCAAGCATCTCCGCGCCGATTACTACCGGAGTCATTTTTGATAATCTGGCAAGTCCTACCGCTAATTCAGTATGGCCTTGACGGGTTTTCAATCCACCGTGAGATTCTCTACAAACTGGTATGTGACCTGGTGTTCTAAATTCTGAGCCTAATTTTTCGATAGCATTGTCACCTTCATTTAACTCGGAATATAGTTCAGCAAAACGCTTCGTAGTCAATGCTCTATCTCTATCGGTAATACCTGTAAATGTGTCACGATGATTGATTGATAATGTAAATGCACTCCTTGAATCATATTGCAAATCATTGGTTTGTAGTTCAAACAAAACCGGGTGTTTTTCCATCAGAATTTGTTCCGTATGGATGTCTTGCAAAAACGGCATTCCGAATTTTTCACCAACTTCATGTCCAATTGCAAGGAATAATAACCCTCCACAATCTAATCTTAATTGTCTCATGGTTTCTGGTTTGGCGAATTGTGCAGGGAATAGTAAATCTGTTTCCCCCTCCCTATTTTCTGCATCGAATAAGCACACGGGCTTGCCGGCTTGGAATGCCTCGATTGCATCTAATACATGCCCCTCCATGTCATATGCGTCAAAGTTCTCTCAAATGAATGAAACCCAAACAAAATTGAAGTCAAAAAACCTCAATTTACGGAAAGGGGTTAACATAGGACAGCCCTTCGGCCTGTCCTGCGGGGAGTGGTTATGTCAGTAAAATTGGGTCCGGCCGGAGTTCCACTATCGTGTAAAGGTAGGACAATAGTTGAGGGTATGGACGACATTATATCCCTTGGTTTAGAGACAATGGAGGTGCAAACTGTCAGGTTGGTATCGCCTCAACATTTCGAACAATATTGGCAAGCCGGAGTATTGGCTAACAAAACCAATTTTGAAATGAATTTACATGGACCGTACTATTCTGAACTACTGGGCGATAAATTACAGAGAAATCGTAGTTTGGCTAAGGTTGAAGCCGCTTTACAAACTGCAAAAACCATCAATGCAAGGCACATTACGCTTCATGTCGGACACTATGCCGAAACCGGTAGAGGGCACGAAGCGAACGAACAGGTTGCCAGCGTTTTCAATGGAATTGTCCAAAGAATCAATGATATTTGGAATGATGATGATGAAATGTATCCAGTTTTCCCTTGGTTGAGCGAGGGGACTCCATCAAAAATCGGAATCGAAACAAGTGGCAGGCAAGAACTTTGGGGCAGTTTGGAAGAAGTCTTAGAAGTTGTCAACCACGTTGAGGGAACAATCCCTGTACTCAACCTAGCCCACATTCACGCAAGAGGCCACGGAAGATTGAGAACCTCCGAAGATTATGGAGAACTATTTGACCAGGTACGTGAAACTATTGGAACCAAAGAATTCTACTGCCACTTCTCAGGAGTAGAACACAGAATGGGCAATGCAATGCATTACACTCAAATCAAGAAATCCGATCTCAATTTTGAGCCATTAGCTGAATTCATAATCGAGGAAGGTTCTTGGCTTGATATGACATTAATCTCAGATTCTCCCCTACTCGAGCATGATGCAATGTATATGTTACAGAATATCGAAAAGGCAAGACACAAGCAATTGGAGAGAAAGGCAAGAGAGGAAAGAAGGAAGGCTCTTGCCGCTCAAACCAGTATGAGCACTGAAGAATTACAGGCAAGGGAAGCCGAAATTGCTGCGGCAAGAGCTAAGGATGCATTGGCAAATGTGGAGAAAAAGGTCGAAGAAAAGGCACCTGCTGAAGAACCGAAACCTAAGGCAAAGGAAACCAATAAGCAAGATGAGAAAGATTCCAATGATGATCTATTCGAAGTCGATGAAGATGATGACGACCTTTTCTGACCGGATGATAAAATGAGTTTACCAATTCTGTATTCTTTCAGAAGATGTCCTTACGCCATGAGGGCAAGAATGGCATTGATTCGTTCTGGGCAACAAGTCGAACTCAGAGAAGTAGTCTTACGAGATAGACCACAGCATATGATGGAAATTTCTCCGAAAGGAACCGTTCCAGTGATGTTACTGAATGATGGAACCGTAATTGAAGAGAGTCTAGAAATAATGCAACACGTCATGGAATGGGACTTATCTGATGAAGAGAAAAATTGGATAGATAGAAATGATAACGAATTCAAATTCCACCTTGATAGGTACAAGTACCCAAATAGATATGAGAATGTCGATAAAATTGAACATAGAGATTCTGCATCAATATTTCTCAATGATTTGAATAATTCAATACCCAGTGGAAATTTGAGCGACAGTATCTTTCCTTTTGTCAGGCAATTCGCGAATCATGATAGAACTTGGTTTGATTCTCAAGATTGGCCTAATATTCACTTATGGCTAAAGGAAAATCTAGAATCGGCTGAATTTATTCAGTGCATGAAGAAATATAAACAGTGGAATCAAGAAGACCCTGAATTTACGACCTTTGGATGATACAATTGACATTAATAATCGTCATTTCTAGGTATTTTACAGGGAAACTCACTAAAGGTAATGTAAACGCCAGCACAAGATATGGCTCATATTGCAGTATTGGGATTAGGCAACTGGGGCAGTGCAATAGCACGATTATGGCTATTAGAAGGGCATAATGTGAAAGGTTGGACGATCGAACAAGAAGTCTATGAATCAATTACTATGGAAGATATGAATCACAAGTATCTTCCAAATCAATCTCTCAAAGGATTAGAAGTCACGATGAGAGTTGAAGAAGCATTAGAGGGGACTGAAATTATTGTTCTAGCTATCCCATCATCTGTTATTTTAGGAGTTGTTGAGGATATTGTCGACCACCTGCGTCCTGGCCATGTCTTACTTGATTTAGCCAAGGGATTAGCTCCCGGCAATCGACTGATTTCAGAAGCAATTCATGAAACTTTGATGTCCAAAAATAAAGGCAATGCATTAGCGGTTGTTACAGGACCAACTATTGCCCCAGAGGCAGCAAGTGGAGTCATGACTACAGCCATTGTTGCGAGCAAAGATACCTCGGTTGCAAAAAGTTTGGCTAACACATTGAGTACTCCTACATTCATTTTACACCCTGCTTCGGACCCAGAAGGAGCAGAATTGTGGGGTGCGTTCAAAAACGTAGTAGCCCTTGCTTGTGGACTAGTTGACGGACTAAAGAAGGTCGGAACTCTCGGTGGTGACAATCTAAAAGCCGCTATTTTTAGCACTGGATTTAGGGAAGGATGCATACTACTTCCACAGCTCGGTGCAAGAGCAGACGTTGCATTCGGACCAGCCGGTTTAGGAGACATGTACGTAACGGCAACATCACCTCATGGACGGAATCGATCTATGGGTGAAAAACTTGGAAGTGGCTTAAGTCTTGAACAGGCATTGGACGAAATGGTTATGGTCGCTGAAGGCGTTCGCGCCGCTAGAATGTTCAGAGAAAGAGCTGCAAACATGGAAATGGACATTCCGTTTGTGGAGTCTTTGAATATGTTACTCGATGGTCAAATTACCGCTGAAGAGTGCTGTAGAAGAATGGTTGCGCTATCCTGATGGTAGTTTTGATGTGCTTGAACGGTTTGGGAGTATCATGGCAGAACTCACGGACCTCGAAATGAGGCTTTTCGAGTGGATTAGGCAATCTGATTTTGAAAACATTGCTTGGTCTACACCTAAAGCAGCCAAGTCTTTTGGCATTACACAAAATGAAATCTATGAAACTATAGCATCACTAACAAAAAAAGTTCCAACCAAAATACAGGTTTTCTACAAAGACGGTAACCTTCACATCGCTGCTGATTAAAGATGAATGATATCTTACTGATCGATGGGCTGTGTGGCCTTTGTACGCGCAGTGGTAATTTTTTGAATAAGAGACTCAGTAAGGAACTCGAGATTTCAGAATTGGAATCCGAAAATGGTAAGATGTTGTTACAAAAACATTCGGTAACCATAGATTCTGTAGTACTGATTAGAAACGAGAAGGCCTATGTCAGATCTGCTGCGGCAATTAGATGCCTGCTGTATATGAAGTGGAATTGGAAATGGCTATTTCCTTTTGCATACATTATTCCTCTTCCCATCAGAGATTTAGGTTACATCATAATTTCAAAACTTAGATTTTAGGGTGGCCTAAATTAAATAAGTTAGATGTTTTTAGGGCGCCCTAAACACGGTGGGGAATTAATGTTACGCAATTTGTTTTGTAAAAATAAAATAGCGTGCAGTTGCTTGATTCTCATGCTCACACTCACAGGAATGAGCGGATGTATTGGAGAAGATGAAGACGATAACACAATTCGAATCGCATTTTCTATCAAAGATGATTATTCCTCATTTGATGACAATCCACAGAAATTAGCAGACTACCTCAGCGAAGCAACCGGATTAAATGTTGAGATCTATGCAATTACTTCTGATAGCTTAGCGTTAGAAGCGCTACGATTTGGTAGCGCAGATATGGCATTTCTTGATGGAGGTGCGGCTTGGATGGGATGGAAATCATATGGATTAGAAGCCATGGCCGCAGATATGAATAACGATGGTAGAACTTACTACAATGCTCACGCATGGGTTCTAAATGATAGTTCAGCAGGTATCGCTGCACTGGACGATAATGATACAACAGATCCGTTTGCCGAACTTGAAGGAGGGGTTACATGCCACACTGGCTGGTTGAAATCAGCAGGTATGTTAATCCCGATGGGGTATTTCATTGGAGAGGGATATGCAGAGGTTGTTGGAGATGATGATGATATAGAATCCTTGAGAAATACGATATTTTCTCATTTCTCCGAAGATGCTTCAATTCCTGAATCTGGTTCACTCTACTACGGATATTCTGGCGCTCTGCGTTGTCTTTCTGATGGTGAAGGAGTGGTTGCGTTTGCTAAGGATTCTTCCGTAGATTCTTATTGCCCCGAAGAAGGTGAAAGAGAAACTTGGTGTCTTGATAGAGATAGATACGTTGCTCTTCCAGCATTTGGACAAGCACCTTCTCATCCTCTTATGTATCAGCCAAATACCATTGACGATATGACTCGAAATCTGATAGTTTCTGCTCTAATAGAACTTAACAATACAGAAGATGGTCGCTCTATTTTGGAAAATATCTTGAATACACCTGGAATTATTGAAACGACTACGGAAGAGCATTTAGGATCATATGGTAATCTGATTCAGCACGTACCTGGAATCCAAGAATATCTAGATGAGAAATACTCCTAAGGTGGGTTTTGTTTGGAAGAGGTATTAGTTCATCTTCACGATGTTTCTGTCGGTTATGACATACCTCTTATCGAAGATATCAACATTGAAGTTTCATCTGGAGATGTTATTGCGGTTTTGGGCCCCTCAGGGATCGGGAAAACTACATTGTTACGTACAATTGCTGGATTGGTTAAACCATTAGAAGGCGAGGTTGAGTTGGCGGTTCCATCTCGCGGTGGTTTGGGCTACATACCACAACGCCTTGGATTGGTTGGCAATGCTTCTGTAAGAACAAACATAGAGATGGGCACTAGAGTCGGATTATCGCGTTGGTATTTACCGTTCTTTCCTGTTCCATCCAAGCAAAGAGAATTTGCTGAAAAGGCAATGACAGACCTTGGAATATCACACTTAGCAGATCAACCTGTAAGAATCCTTTCAGGGGGACAACAACGACGAGTTGCTACTGCCAAAACTGTTGCGCAACGACCAAAACTTGTTCTTGCCGATGAATTTTTGGGGGAGCTTGATGATGACAACGTCGATATTGTAATGAAAACTGTGAGAACTGCCATCAAAGCACAAAACTCTGCCATGATAATGGTAGAACATCACGAAGAATTAGCCAAACAAGTTGCAAATCGAATCTGGAGAATTGAAGATAATCGTCTAATTGAGGAGTTGGTTAGATGAACAAAAGAACCGCAATAATTGGGTCATCAATCCTCATCCTAACCTTCATCATTTTCGTAGATTTAGTAGGCAACTGGGGAAGACTGAGTGGTGGTTGGAACAACCTTGGTGTCTTTTTTAGCGAAAGTTTGTGGCCACCAGATTGGTCTGTACTTGAAGCACAATCCTATCCAGTATGTGATTCAACCTTCGAGTTCACGTGCTCAGTAGCATGGCTTGGAATGGTTGAAACAATCAAGATTGCATTTGTTGCAACTGTGATTGGGTTCATTGTATCTCTTCCTCTTTCAGTTCTATCTGCAAGCAATCTATCTCCAATCGAGTTTGCTATTCCATCGAGGATACTTCTCGCTGCAATGAGAAGTTTGCCATCTATAATCTGGGCTGTTTTGTTCATGATTATATTCGACATGGGGACTTTAGCTGGAATTTGTGCTATGTCCTTCTACACGGTTGGCTATCTTGGGAAATTACAATTTGAATCAATGGAAGGAATCAAAAACGCACCTCTTGAATCTGCAAAGGCGATGGGGATGACCAGAACTGAAACCGCTTGGTTAGTTGCAATTCCTGAATCAGCTAACAACCTGTTGAGTCACTTACTTTTCATGTTCGAATACAATGTAAGACACGGAACTGTAATCGGGTTAGTAGGTGCTGGAGGAATCGGATTATACATCAATACATATCTAAAATTGGCACAATACGATAAGGTCGTTGCATTACTAATCATCGTTTTCTTAGTGGTTGTGATAATTGATTTCATATCGATGGCGCTTAGGTCTGCAGTTAATGAAGAAGGAGATGTGGATAGGCCTGCTTGGTCATCTTTGTTCTTACCTGCTGCAATTTCATCAGCAATACACCCTACACCGATGAAGAAAAACTCGGATACTGAAAGTGAATAAACAAACGTATCACAGCTAAAGTGAATTTAGATACTGGTTCACTATATTCTCTTCAAAGATATCTTCCGAAGAAAATAAGGTAGATCGAGTTATTGAGAGCACCGTCATTTCTCCACCAAAATTTGGGATTGCTACAACAAGGACTGTTCCAATAGTAGTTTCAAAACCGTCCCTCTTTATTTCAAATCTGCTAATGAAATATGATTCATCTCCGTATTGGTAACTACCTTCAGTACTAACTTCTACTAACTTAAATGAAGTTGAATCAATACTGAATCCAGGGGGAATTAAATTGTTCATTACTTCTATAGACTGTTGCATTCTTTGCTCATGAATTCCCAAAACGATTGCCATATTCACTGAAAATGAAGCCTGTCCAAATTCTGAATAAGTATGTGGGGTTCTTACATTAACCAAACTGATTACCGCTTCATCGTAGAACCACGTGTACTGTTCGCTAGCTGGCCAAGCAGGAGCATATGGATTCTCCTCCGATATCGGCTCGCCCCAGTCTGAAGGACCTTGAGGAACTGAAATTGGATAAAATGCAAATGAAATCATGACAAAAAGAATGATTATTGTTGAAACTATTCGTGACTTTTTATTGTCTTCCCATTCACTCCTCGCCGCAGGGCTTGAAAGCGAAAACAATATTCCAAGTGGTAATAATAAAACAAATCCGTATGGAATAACCCAGAGTAGAACTGTGGAAATTAATATGAAACTAAAACCATTCTTGTCAAATTTCTCAGCTACAAAACGTAGGTAACAGTAAATAGCGACGGCTATTCCAAATGTCGCCAATAAACCTCCCAACACGTACGGTGGTAAGCCGTCTACAGGATAAGTACAACCCTTCAATCCACATTTTGGGGTCAGTTTGTAAAGGGTGAACGTCTTCTCCGGATTAATGGAGCCACTCCTAAATCTAAGAAATGTGACATGGCGTCACAAAATTAGAGACTACTCGAGTTGGAAACCATGGGCAAAAAGAGACGGTGCTGGAATCTATCAAGTCGATCTGGAGATAAAATCTGGAACAATTCTTGGTATCGTTGGTCCAAACGGAGCAGGCAAAACAACATTGATTCGAGCAATTTGTGGACTTTATGATTGTGATGGTTTTGATAAGCCTGAAAGCTACAGAAGAAAATTCATTGGATACATGCCAGAACAGGTAAGGTGGGAAGGCAGAATATCAGTGCGAGACGCATTGAACACCATTGCTAACATGAGATCTTCTTTCGTCGATGTAGACAAATTACTGGAGACTGTTGGTTTGTCTTCTAGATCAGAGGACATAATGGACAACCTATCCCAGGGAATGAGGCAAAGGATGTCTCTGGCCTGCGCTTTGATGGGCAACCCTGAAGTCATCGTCATGGATGAGCCTTTGAACGGATTAGACCCACTCGCTCAGAGAGCATTTACAAATTTGATGAAACAACTATCTAAGAAGGGAGTTTCTATCGTTATCTCATCCCATGCAGTTTCTGATTTAGAATCATTAGCAGACAGGATTGCCCT
>JAPOHM010000255.1 GCA_029979405.1 Methanobacteriota archaeon | reverse complement strand
TAGTTCAAGAATATAGCAATATTAGATTTGCAATTGGAAATCAACTTCTCCAAGAAGTGCCAATTGAGGCGGGCGTATTTTCATTTGAAGTCCCAATTGGTTATGCCTTACCCGTTGAAACAAATGAATTAGAATTCGGTGTGGCTTCAAGGTTTCAGTGGTCTTCTAACGGAGTAGCAGAAACAACAGTTGTACACATTGAATCTATTTCCATAGAAGGTGGCTACAGTTTAATCTGGGACCGAGATGTAGTATGCTCAGCCCCGTCTCACCAAGAATTGATTGAAGATGAAGGGGGTTTACTCATTGCAATGGCAAGTAGGTGTGAAGACGACCTAACAGATTGGCAAAATCTTGAAGTTAATGCATGGACAGATAATACTGAGCTCCTTGCCGTATCTGCATTATCTGGGGACATTAGAATCCAGCCTCTGACTGATGCCAATGGAGAGGCGTGGGTAAATGTAGAAGTCATAGACGAATCAGGCAATATGTGGGATGGAAGATTTAGCGTAAATGTGCTTGCGGTTGAAGATGCACCCACAATTTCAGGATTGCCCGTATTGACTTACATCAATCTTGGAGAAAGTAAAGTAATCGATATTGAAATCTACGATCCTGACTCCTCTGAATTATCAATTTCCACATCAAGATCTTGGGCTAATGTAGATTCTTCTGGAGATTTGATAATGACACCTGTTGAACCAGGAACCCACATAGTCGAAATAACAGTTAGTGATGGGACATACTCTGAAGTACAAGATTTGGAAGTGATAGTCACCGCACAGCCAGATTTAACGATAGAAAATTTGGAAATTTGGAAAGGCAACGTTATTGTTGACTCGGTTGAAGAAGGCGATGTAGTTCAACTCAAGATATACGTTCGAAACGAAGGCAGAGGTGTTGCCAATGCAGTCGATGTTAGATGTTGGGTTGATGGACTGTTAGTAGGCTCAACTATAGTCGATAGCGTAGCACCAGGAGGTTTGTCTATTGCAACATGTGACACACAAATCATTACTTCTGGAGACATTGTAATCATGGGATTAGTAGACGGCACTGCCTCAATTGAAGAATCAAATGAAATCAACAATGAGTTCCAGATATTAGTAAATTCGCAAAGTCGAGATACAGGAACTGGTAAAGATTCCACAGATAGAGGCCCTGCAATTATTATCTTATCAATTGGATTAATTGCAATTTCAATAGCCGCATTACAATTTGGGCCGGGACGGATTAGAAAGCCATATCGGAAGCGATAGGGTATCCAAAAAAACCCCAACATTCGGAAACCCTGGTCTGAAGACCTCCGTACGGCTGATAATCGTTGTAAATCAGGGAATAGTTATACCATGATGGACGGCCAATTCAGCCTACCGCGCTCGTCTAGCGAGCCGGTGGTGTGTGTTTGCGATGATGAAACTAAAGGTCAGAATAGAGACTGAAGAGTGGATTTACGAAGAGCATGAGATGCACTAATCTCAGCCCTTCTGCCATGTTTGAGGATAAATTCCTGCCTGCATT
>JAPOHM010000057.1 GCA_029979405.1 Methanobacteriota archaeon | reverse complement strand
AGCCTCACTGAGAACCATTTCTGAGAATGGACTCATAGGTGTAAGGACCATTATGAATACCATTATGCCAAGCGCAAATCGAGAACTTGCTTTTTTCATTTAAGGACCCCTTAAATCGGTGAGGTGTGACATGATTATTGAAGTATGCGGATAATGGTCACTCGAATAATCTTCCAATTAAGGACAAATCAAGACTCCCTACTATCATACCTCAGAGGTGATGAATCACCTCTCAGACCGTCTTCTTCATCGTCCTTTACTTCGAACCAGTCCACCAACCAATCCCCGTCAGTATCCCAATTAAGCGGATCACTTCCTTCTGCTATGTGGTCATCATCGAGGTCTAACATATACCAACCAAGTATTTTCTCACCATATTCAATGGTAGGTGCTCTGTTAGTGTTACCTTGGTAATAGATGTCCCACAAATCAGTCAAGTCACCTGAGCTAAGTGTGATGTCATCGGAAGGAACGATGGTCAAGAAATCGCTATCTTGATCATCAAGAATTAAAACATAACTTTCGTCGTTTATGTTCTTCTTCACCATACCGAGATAGTTAGTTGAGTCTTCATCAATTTCTCCAAGTCCAAGCAGGTAGGCCCGGAATTGCCACCATTCGGTGATCAGGCTACCATTCCAAGTTTCCCCTGATAACCTAACTGCACTTGGTGAGTCCAAATTTGGATTGGTTATAGCATAAAATTCCATGAAATTTGTGTACGGATAATACTCGCACGTGGCTCCACTGCAATCCCAATTTCCGTCTTGGTCAGGGTCTTCATTCGCATCGAGAGGGTCTCTGGGGTCAAATGTCGCCCAAGTTAGACCCAAATCTGGCCTTGAATAATTTCCATCTTCCAATGAAAGTGGTCTACAAGATGCTGTTGAAGACGTACACGGCAAGCCATTGCCAATGTCAATCCATTGAACTTCGACATATCTTTGGGATGAGAAATTGTCGTTTGTTTCGTTCCATCCTTTTTCATATTCATACCAATCAGGTAACATGTCCCCGTCAGTATCGTCGTCCATTGGGTTGGATCCATACTTGAACACCTCTCTACCATCTGACATGTTCCAATCCCTATCGTGAGATTGAACAACTCCGTTAACAACTACAGTGTTAAATGTGATAGCATCGGAATCTGAATCGTTTGAATCCGGTCTGGTTCCGTTCAAATATTCCATGATATTTGTGAATGGTAAATCACCTATTCCGTTTTGAATAACTACTCCAGATGGGGTAAATTGACGATCTTCCCATGTACCTTGGGTTGCAGGGATGTCGAAACTCGTACGCCCGTACCAACCATCACTATCTCCATCATAATCTATGTCAAAAGGATTAACGGGATTGGTAGACCAGTGATTCTGAGTAGTCTGGTCAGGTAAACCATAGACTGCATAACAGAACTCCCACCCATCATCAATCCCATCAAGGTCAGAGTCTGAATTTGTTGGGTCGCTAATTCCGAAAAGTGTCCTATTGAAATTGTCGGAATCGATTTCATTAATCAAATCCATTCTCAGGATGGACAATGAGTCTTTGTTCCTAAAGGTGTTGAAAATCGCTCTTCTCGCCTCGAGTACGGTGCTACCTTCCTCAACATAAGCGGATATTGCATCATCACCAAATCCTATTAATCCTGAACCTGTAGATAATCTTTGACTGTATTTTCCATAGACCCTTGATTCATATTCTCGTTTATTTGTGAATTGTTCATCCAAAGAAATGTTACCATCTCTATCACAATCCACAGAATCTTGGTCGCTGTCCAGCCATTGGTCTGTATCGATAAGGGGGTTCATTGACCATCTGTTGTTTTCTAAATCCCAACTTGTGAACCAATATTCAAATCCATCAATCATGCCATCGTCATCTGTATCTGACAATGTTGGATCGCTTATCCCCATTATTGTGGAAATGAAATTGTTAGGAATTCCAGTTGATTGCCATTCAGAAAAGTCTGCAAGGTGTCTCTTGCCTCTTTGCCCTTTTTCGAGGATCATTGTGTAAACTCTTTGTGCTTTTTGGGTTGGATCATTCAAGTCTCCATCGATGTGCATCAAAGGTGAATCAATTGGATGATTACCACCATTTTCTGGATTGGTAGTGAGCAATGAAAACTCTTGCCCATCGGTTAATCCATCTTCATCAGAATCAAATGAACCATCGCCTGGAACAAGTGGATTCAAAGTCCAAACCTGGGCTGAATCATTCCACGTTGTGAACATTAGTTCTAATCCATCAAGGAAACCATCTCCATCCGTATCAGGATTGTTAGGGTCAGCAGTCCAACCTGAAATATTGACCAAATCTTGAGCTATGAATGACCCAAATGATTCAGAATTGGTTATACCTGGCCATTGCTGAATTGTATATCCAAGACCTGCAGTAGTTACAAACCATTGTGGAGAGGAGCGGTTCTGATTGGTTTCAGAAAGGTCAGGTGCAATACTATTGTATTCCTCCCAATTGCTCATTCCATCGTCATCTGCGTCTTCCCATCTGTCATCTGAATCGAGTGGATTTAGTGTCCAAATTCCATCAAACATATTCCATCTCGCATACCAAATTTCCCAACCGTCTGGCATACCATCAGAATCACTATCTGAATTGGTAGGGTCACCAGTTAGAATGCCATCAGAAAATGTGTCTTCCGGCATCCCATTGTCAGAAATATTTTGGAATAAGTCCGTACTGAAGCCATCGGGAATTTCCTCTCCTTCAAGTGTCATATTCTGTGAAAACAAGTTATCCTTGATATTGTACTCTAACCAATTGACAAACGCTTCATTTTCCTCGATAACACCATTATGATTTATGTCAAATCCGTCTCCATCTGGATTTTCGAAAGCGTCGCTACCGTTCAATGGATTGATTCCCACACGGCTCACATCCCAAGTGCATGCGCCTCTGGCCTCCCATCCATCAGGGAGTGAGTCTCCATCAGAATCCTTGTTATTTGGATCTGGGTCAGCCCATAATGCAACAGCAGATTCTGTCTCTAAGTGGCTTTCCAATAAATCTCCAATTAAACCAGATTGTTTAATCAAGCTCCACTGATACTCGCACAGATTGGATAATCCGTCACCGTCAGCATCCCAGTTTGCATCCGCAGGGTCATTTGGATCCATTGTCCAGTTGTTTGACCCGGTAAATGTGCTACCAATCCATCTTCTGTGTTCTAATTCCCAGCCATCAGGCATTCCATCTCCATCGGAATCCCGGTTTGTAGCATCGGTCCCAGAATCAATACCTAATGAAGAAAGATAGGTAGTGTTTACAGATTCTGCAATAGTTTCGTCACAGATGTGTATGTAATCATATTGATTTGTATAATGACACCAGAGCGGGGTCGTTTCGTGGAAAATCCCGAAGTATTCTGAACCGTCGCTTACTCCATCACCATCAGTATCGACATTTCTTGGATCGGTCGCATTGTAACCAGCATTAGTTCTTGCAGTATACCTAAACTCATCCAGATTCCTCCATAATCTTTCGTTGATTGGATCGCTATCTAGATTTACGCCATCACCATCTGCATCAAGAAGAGCATCCCAAGGATCTGTTGGGTCAAGCCCATATCTTACTTCCCAACCATCTAACATACCGTCGGAATCCGAATCGTTTGCCATAGGATGCATCAGTTCTAAGTTTGAGTATTTACCTGGGCCTATTCCTGTAAAAATTGTTTCAATTCCTTCGACACTTTGAACACCTATTGCGGAAATCATTCCGGGCACCCATTCTTGATTTGTCATCCCATAAACGGCGTTATATCCTCCGTTTAAGGTCCATAATCCCCATGCAGAACCAATCAATAATTCAGAATCAGTTGGTAATATCGAAATTATATCATTGGTTCCACGAACTGTAAAACCGTTTACACCTGGATGTTCTAAGTCGCCACTATGTGTTATGGCACCGGATAGGATGTCGAGTTTATGGAGACCTGAGGGAGTTCCTATCCAAACAACTTGTCCCGGAGAGTCAGTCGGTCCGTCAACAACTAAGGCGTTTACCTGCGCAGGATTTCCTCCACCAAATGCACCTACAGCTCTCAATGATTCGATATTAGAGGCTATAGTTGTGGGTTCTGGAGAGAAGTAAAACTTCCAGTTAGGCACTGCTGCATCTCTAGCACTTGAAGTTTCAACTGTCATTAGACCTACATCAGTTCCAACGTAAAGCATGAGCGAGCCATCGCTTACTTCCGAATGGGATATTTGTGTTGCAGTAGCGTTACCGCTGTTCATTGCATTTGCGATTCCCTGGCCTACATCGTACTTGATTACTGAAACTGCGTTTACTTGGAAAACTGAACCAAATCCTCCTTGTCCAAGAGACAGTATATACTCATCAGAACCATCCGAAACTAGCTGTGTACCAGCAGTGTATCTGCCAGAGTAAAAATCCCAAGAAGTGATTTCTGAAATGTTACCATCGGACAAAGGAGCGAACCAAACTCCTTTCTCTGTCACCAAAACAAGATGGTCGGAAAGTAAAATCATGTCATGCAAGTCGTGCCCTTGAGGAAGTTCATGGTGCAAGGCGAGGTTTTCCTCAAAATTTAGTATTGAAATACCCAATTTGGTTCCTACCCACAGCTCATCACCCACAGACATAATTTCCCTGACATCATGATTGTAAATCGAAATTTCATTGGAATTTATCTCTTGATACAGCATGTATTCTTTGTAACTGTCCGCAGTCGAGTCAAGCCCCACAGATCTCATGCCAGCTTTCACAGTATTGCCATCATCCAAATGGGTGAGATATTCTTCCAAAGTGGATAACTGTTCACCGACAGCTAATGCTTCCTCAGAACGAGCTGCGTCTTCACTAATTATCCCATCTCTGTTTGCATCCCAACCATCATTATCGAGATCTATCAATGCGTTTGAGCGATTTAATGGGTCAAGTCCAAAATGTATCTCCCAGCCGTCTTTTATATCGTCGCCACTTGATGGGAATAACCTTCGATTTTTCACCCCATCCCAATTGTACCTGTCACTATCTTCATCCAAGGGGTTGGTGCCCAACCAGATGTATTCATCGATTACGTTTGAGGTTCCATTTCTAGCACAAGCAGAAAGCAAATTTGGGAAATATGTGTAATTGTTATCAGAGGAGATAAATGGCCAATCATAAAGTGCTGCTGAGCCAGGTCCAGGAGAATAGCACCGCAATCCATCTAATTCATTTGTCCAGTTTGCTGGTGAATTAAATTGGTATTCCTCTGACGAAGTTAGCATTTCGTTGATGGTCAGGAAACCATCACGATTAACATCAAATCCATCGTCATCTAAGTCTAAATCTGCATCGCTTGCATTTAACGGGTCGAAATAGAGACATGTGAACCTCTTTTCATCTGAATCAAATCCACCCAGTCTTTCACACATGTGTGCTTCAAATCCGTCTGGCATTCCGTCTCCGTCAGTATCAGATTTACGAGGGTCGAGATAGATTCTATCACCAGATTCATCTATAATCCCTGTTAATCCTCGTTGGAAACTTGGACTCGTACATTCAGCAGGATACGGCCAACAGTATTCTTCAGTAGAATTCATTCCGTCCAAATCAACGTCAACATAAGCATCAGATGCGTTATCTCTATCTAATCCCTTCATTATTACTGCTCTACCATCAGGCGATGAAAAATTGATATATTCACCGAATAGATTTTCGTGGACATCTGGTATTTTATCGCCATCAGAATCTGTGGCAGGTGGCCTTTCTCCCTCAGTAAAGTTTGGGTTTGTCGTACCTACATTTGAGATTGCAGGTAATTGTGAAACTAAGAACAAACCTGAAACGACCATTATTGTCATCAAAAGTGTTGACTGTGAGCGACGCATACTTACCACCATGGGCGCGGTCGCACCCAATAATCATTACACGCAAACCAACCTTAATAGAGTGATGGAACAATGTTCAGACAGTAACTCTCCTGACTTGTTGTTTTTTGCTGTGAAAAATAGCAATTAACTGAGGAATCATAGGTTAATTCAAAGGCCATACGCGATGGCCTCAGTTAGTTCACATGTCTCTATCGTTCACTCACTTGGGAACTGGGAGTAGAGGAAACTCTACACTAGTCGAATGTGGGGACAAAATGGTTCTCATAGACCAAGGGTTTAGTGGTAAACAACTAGAATCAAGGCTGGCGAGGATGAATGTGAAACCCACAGAAATTGATGGTATTTTGATCACCCACCATCACTCAGACCATGGAGGTGGAGCAAAAATTGCTCAGAAAAGATGGGATATCCCTGTTTTTTGCAATGATAGAACTGCTACGGCTTTAAATCTTGATTTGAGTAAAGTTAGTTTATTTGAGAATTTAGATGCGATAGAATTTGGAAATGACCTAGCAATACTACCCGTTCCAGTGCCACATAGCGGAGCTGATAATGTTGCATTTATCGCCTCCCACAATGGAGAAAGGGGTGCTGTAATCACTGATTTGGGATCTTGGACAGAAGAGTTGGTCACTCATGTTGCCGGTTGCCAACACATTTCAGTCGAGGCAAATTATGACCACAATCGCCTCATGAATGGCCCATATCCAATGAAACTCAAAGATAGAATTTCGAGCAGAGGCGGACACTTATCTAACGACCAAACAGGTCAGTTTTTATCAAGAGTTGTGGATAATGAAACCAGATCTGTAGTTCTAACACACCTTTCAGAGAAAAATAATGCACCACACTTGGCTGAATCCGTTGTACTGTACCACATACAAGAACGATTTGAGGGGGACATCCAAATATCGTTACAGGACGGTCCAGAATTCACCCACCACATTGGACAAAGCGAATCGGAAAAGGTTGCCCAAGAAGGAATTTATCTTCGAGGATAGCCCTATTTTAATGTCAAATTGGTCAAACCATAAGAGGGGGGAATTATCTCTTCAACATGATGAGAGGCACTACTTGTCGCCGCGACGACCTCGCTGTCAGCGAAGTTATTGGCGTAGTTATGCTTCTTGCTATGGTAGTTACAATGATGGGCGGGGTTTTTCTCGTTTTGACTCCATACGTTAATGATTTCCAAGACAACACCTCATGGGCTAATGCAAACGGCATAGCTGAAAGGTTAGACTCAAGGATAGATGTTGTCGCATCGTCTACTAACAACACTGGATTACGCACAACAATCAATTCATTATCGAGTTCAGTCGTGCCTGTATTGAATGCAGAAATATGGACCATGAGTGCTGATTTAACTTGGAATGAAGAGGTAAATGTAGCCTATATCAACCAAACAACATTTTCAATTTACGCCGTTAATGAATCAGCGGTTAAAGCAAAAATTTGGACACCTGAATCTGTAGAATATGTCGATTTTTCTCCAAGTGAAGAGCCGGTAATAATATCGCATAACACAACATTGCAAGGAACGTATATCGTAACTATTTACAACATCCACGACATCGAAATTCACAAGTATGCTCACGCATCATTATCTGGTCTCTTGGTCAATACTAAAGTCCAAACTGGTGAACACTCAATTGGAATAATTAACGATGCAAGATTTGACAAATTTTCAAACGAGCCTTGGAAGGTAACATCTTCTCCTGATATGAAGATAGAAGAATTGTTTGACGGTACGATGCGATCTAGTGTGTCATTAAGGAACATACAGGTAATAGGGGCTGTGCCTGATGGAAGAGATGCAACCTTTGACATTAGTTCAAGAGGCCCTGTACAAATTTTTAGTGGAGATGCATGGAATTTCCGTTACACGTATAATTCCGAATTAGGGCCAACGATTACACCCCAAATGAATGAAGGATGGTTAATCGATTACCAGTTGCATAAAGTGTCTGATACTTTGGATGAATACAGAGGAATTAGACCATGGCAGAGAGAAAGTGGTTTCGATGGCTTGACAATAGATCATGACGGGATGATGATTGATTTAGAAATCGACCTTCAACTAGTGGAGGTTAGCAGATGATGAACTCTAGTTTGCACAGGGACGAGGAAGCAGTAAGTGCGGCAGTCGCCACCGTACTACTGTTTGGGGGAGTAATTTCCATAATCGGATTAATGCTTTTGTCTCTTGTACCCGTAATACAAGAATTAGAGGGTTCACTCAAAAGAAGTGACATGCAATCGCAGATGGAAATAATGAATCATGAGGTTAATCTACTATCAGAATCAGGTCTCCCTGGAGATTCATCTGAGGTAGAATTGATACCAGTTGATGGGACTTTAAGATGGGATAGAATTCGAGGTGGAATGTGGTATTCTGCATCTTGGTATGAAGATACAACATTT
>JAPOHM010000178.1 GCA_029979405.1 Methanobacteriota archaeon | reverse complement strand
CATAAACCTCTCTGAGAATTTTTACGCTTTTTTCGTATCTTGTCCTTCCATGTGTGTTTGTGAAATTGAGTCTATCCACTAATCCAAACACCTCCTCTACAGCTCCCTTCACTTCTCTTACACGTTGTAAGTAAGAATCCTTGATTATCCTCCCAATTTCGGCATTCTGGTCTAGAGGATGGCTTGGTAGATTCGATTCTGGGGGCTTGCAATTTTCAATATCGGAAAGATATTTTTTTAAAACGATTAATCGCTCCTTTCGAGCGTCAATCTCCTTCTCAAGTCGTAACACATCTTCAGAGGGAGGGAGATTGAATTGTATTGTAGGAAAGCCAACATGGTTAATCCAATCGGATTCAGCATTGAATCTCAATTCAAAAGAAGTGATATCATACCCATCCTCACATAGGTCACGCAATCCTTGGCAGATTTCTCCAATCTTGAAGTCACGGTAAATTTTCTTACCGCCCGAGGTATTGACAATAGTGGTGAGGATTCTTTGATTCTCGGTGGCATACGTTTTCAAGTCTTGAGAAAAACGGATGTCTTGAGGTAGGTAACTCAATTGGATTGTTTTCAGCAACTCTGTAGCCATCAAATCCAAATGGGTTACTTTTCCATCATATCTTTCAATTTCGAGACAAAATTTAACGTTGAAATTTGTTTTTGGATCGGGTGCATTTGGACCATATACGTCCAGACCACCACGAGGCTTGATGAATTGCTCATCCCAATTGAATGACCCATCAACGAAGACCCTTGAGTGGAAGGCTACTTCAGTTGAACTAAGCGACACTAAATTCCATCCAGATTCTGTTATTGGTTCTGAGGTTTTCTTCTCATTCTGAGAAGCGGAGAGGACTCGGTGTCGCTTTGAGTACCACTTCAATGCCATCTCTTGATTAATCATTTGATCTTCATCTTGAAACTGATTACGAATAACCAATCCCAATGACTCATCTTCATTTAGATAGACATTCGATTTGCCCATCGGATTAGCCCTCAAGGGGGAAGAAATGAGCACTTCAAATTCATGTGTTTGATTTTGAGAAGGATCTATTCTTACGTTCAACTGATTCATCACATGGATATGTTCCTGATCATTACAATCAAAAACTACGAGTTGCAGATCTGAATCAGGTAGATCAAATGTCAATAATGTTCCTTCTGGTAGAGGAAAGTCAACCCTCGTTACAATGCCAATTTCCCTATGTTGATAGCCTGTTAACACCTTGTCGTTATCAAGGAAATCGATACCAGGACGTATCCTTAACAAACCACGTCCTGATGATTGAAATTCGTCGGTATAAGTTGTTTCAATCAAAAAACAATCTTTCTCAGAAATTTTCGGTGCGGTGAGCGTGTCTGGAACTTTACATTTTTTTCTGGTGAATGAGATACTGGAATCACAATTCATGTCCAGTATTCTAATTGGATTAGGTTCCCTCGCCCTCTTTAATCCCAAAGTGGCATTCCTCTCAAGGTTTGAGAAACCGTTGATGTCTCGTATTGGCCGATCTAGGTCGATAGGGAAGCCTAGGCCAGTAGAACCCCCATCGGTAACTAGTGATGGACCAGACAGTCGGTTACCTCTTCGAAGCCTAACAGATAACATTCCCAAAAGGATTTGCAATGAGCGCTCGTCATTTCCAGATACCCTCGATGAACTACCCCCTGTGTACCACGGACAGGTAATTCCATTTTGTTCAAGATAATCCTTCGCATACGGAAAATGAGAAAAACAATCCGAATTATAAGCACCGCTTTTAGCTAAACTTTTGAAATTACACATTGGGCACTTGTAACCTTGGGTTGCATGGCCTTCTTTTCGATAAATAAGATTTGGAGATTGTAGCGTGATTTGGTTGCCATTCTTATCGATCACATACGGAATACTGGAGGTACCTGTGGCAAAATTTGGTCTTGGCCGAACTTCCATACTCACAGTCCTCCGTTCAATTCCACCTTTCTTTCGTTCGTCGACAGCTCGTTGACCGTTGAACACAGCGAGTGACGTTTTGTCTTGGAATTCAACAGTACTAAAACCATGAGGTCTTCCATCCTCAGTAATTTTCAGAGTAATCCATTCACTATCCACGCTTAGATCGGGCGAAATTTCGATAATCCCATTTTCGATTTTTGACCAGTTATGTAATCGACCTACAGGTAAGATTCCTCCACAAAGAATGAGGTGCTGAATCCTTTCCAGAAATAAATCTCTACGAATTATCTCTCCATTGTGAGCAGTAATTGACAATGTTTCATTGGTTGTTTGTCTGCCAGCAAATTGAACAGCAGTTGTCCAATATCGAAAAGTTTCGGAAACCTCCGATTCTGCAAGAGGTAATCCCCATATCTCTCGATCGGGATTAATTGCAGTTCCATTTCGTTTCAAAGAATGCTGTAAGTTGCGTAAATCATGTTGCCAGTTCTCCTCAATCTGACCCGCTTTTTGTACGTGCAACTCTCTTTGCTTTTCAGTCAATTTCACATTTTCTTCTACGTATTGATAGATTTCTTCTTGATGAACCCAGTCGGGGTGACGGATCTCAAGGATTCGTAAAAAGGCCGTCGATAACCGTTTATCAAGACCTTTTCTTGCCAAATTAATCCCTCTTAATGAATGGAGGATAGACTCTTTTCAAGTCGATGCTTTGAATGTGTTCTATGATCTCGTTTAGTTCCTTAGCATCTTTTGAGAGGTATGGAATTAGCCATCGTTCTTTCCAATAATCTACAATGTTTTCCACTGTAAGATTTTCATCAAAATCATTCAATTTGGAATCGATGTTCAGGTTGTAACGAACCGAATTTTTTGATAAATTAGCAACATGCACTGATCGTGGATGAGGATTTTCAGAAATCTTGGTCAGTAATGCGTTCATCTCGCCCTCAGAACACAAACCGCTACTGGTGAATTCCTCATCAATGAGAGCAAATGCTGATTTCATTCTCCGGATCCGGGCGTTAGACCCCTCTCCAAATTTTCCACTAACGCCACTCACATCTTTGGATCGTACGTATTTATCCACCAAGGACCAAGAACGTTTTGAAAGCATCAAATTACTTGGCCCAGAACCGTTTTTCCCAGTGACTCCAACCATTTTCCATCTAATGTATTCTTTACTTAGCAAAGGAACACGTACTCGACTGTATTGCACATTGGAACTGCCATATAGGCCAGTTGTTGATATCGAAGACAAATTTACGGGTTTACAAATATCTTTTCCTGCCAGAGCAGAGGCTAT
>JAPOHM010000098.1 GCA_029979405.1 Methanobacteriota archaeon | reverse complement strand
TACCAGAGGGTGCTGCTTCGCAACCGTTAGCAACGGGTAATGAAATAATCACTTCTGATTCGCAAACAAAACAAACTCCAGCTAGTGAAGAAAATGCTCAGAGTGATTCGACTGTTCAATCAACGGAACATCCAGGTTGGATCTGGGACCAAGAATCAAATGAATGGGTTGCGGATCCTAATTATCGACCACCTAATGTTTGATCGATTTTTCAACAATCCGTTAGCGACTTTAATTTTTGAAACAAAGATTTTCCAGTCTAAATTACCGAAATCAATTAAAGCCTATTTTCTGATTTAGGTGCAGAGAGAGAACCTCTCTAGATGGGATGCACATGAAACAATTGAGCGAGAGCAAAAGAACAGAAATAAAAGTGAAGGAGTTACAAGCGCAGGTGAATGACCTAAAGGAACTGGTCAACACCCTATTATCCGTAATATGCGAAGAACCTGATGGTGTTGAATCAGGTGCCGCTCCATCATTCGGGCATGACAGAATGAATTACTGCATGTGATTATCCTTTGATAACAGCGAGAGGATTCATTCTAGCAACAGGCTTTGCTAAGCCTGCGTCGTTGGTTAACCTGATCACTTCGTCAACATCTTTGTAAGCATTCGGTGCTTCTTCTGATAGAATATTTGGAGTGTTTGCATGAATTCTTATCCCTTTTGCTTCCAATTCTTTCTTTAGCGATTCTCCATCGATTACCTTCTTTGCTTGGGAACGTGATAATATCCTACCCGCTCCATGACAAGATGAATTAAACGCTTTGTTGGTCGCAGCTCCTTCTAATAACCAAGATGCTGTCCCCATATCTCCAGGAACTAAAACCGGCTGATTTGCTAGTGCCCTTGTAGCGCCTTTTCTGTGGACACAACAGGTACAATTTATTCCATTGATTGAATGATTTTCTATCTTAGCAATATTGTGACTAACATCATAGATCAGACGAGATTCAACTTGGAACTCTGCAGCGAGAGTTTGCCTTAATCTGTGAGTTAGGGCACTTCTATTTGCGTAAGCAAAATTAGCGGCTCCATTCATTGCGTCGAGATAATGTTCTCCTTCTTTGCTATGAATTGGTGCTGCTGCTAATTGTCTATCATTGATTTCAAAGCCCCATTCATCATTGCACCATGTTCCAGAACGATTTCTGTACTTGCTTTCTAAATTTCTCACATGGTCGGTACAAACTTGGTGGCCTAATCCCCTACTACCGGAGTGAATCATGCATACGATTTGACCTTCGTATAGTCCATGATTATTTTCGGAATGAATCTCTCCAACGGTTTGTAATTCGAGGAAGTGGTTGCCCGAACCAAGCGTTCCCAGTGCTTTGATACCTCTACTTCTAGCTCTGTCAGAAACTCCATTCTCACATTCAAGAACACCATTAGACTCTATGCTTTTCAAATCTTCTGAATATGCGAAACCTAAATCCACCATTGCTTCACTACCCCGAATTAGAATCTCGTCAAGGTCCCTGTCTGAAATATCTAAGCCTCCTTTTCCACTACCACCTGATGGTATTCTACCATTGAGTCTTCTCGACAGTCTGTCGATATCTGGAATGTCATCGATACTACATTCAAGAGCAACCAATCTTACTCCGCAGTTGATGTCGAATCCGACTCCACCTGGAGATATTGCACCACCTTCTTCACCCCAGTTTACGTCTGTAGCCAGTACTCCTCCAATCGGGAATCCATATCCAAAATGCCAATCTGCCATCGCCCAAGCTTCACCTACGACTCCGGGCATACTTGCAATATTGAGGAGTTGGTTAATTGAGCGATCATCCGTGCTTCGTGCAAGATGTTCCGGATTTGAAACAATCATAGCATCAACATTCATATTGCCATGTTTTGAAATTTTCATCGTACCATCATTTTCGATGGAAAGATGACTCCTCCATTCCTGTTCGGACACATGTGTCCCAAGATGTTTAACACTTCATTCCTATGCTAAGTTAGGGATGATTTGAAGGCATATTGTACATCCCAACCAATTGTCCGTGAGGAGTTGAGTGCCATGAGTCTGCCACCAATTGAACTTAAAGTGTTCAAAGACAATGGTTACTTTCGAAAGAAGTGCAGGGTCAGTGGCTTATGGTTTTGGACATGCGATGAATCCAGAGATACCTGTGGAGATACAGAAGAAGATGAGTATACGTTTATCGGTAATCCGATAATTTTGGGATATGGTGTTCTTGGAAAATCGCTTAAGGATTCAATGAGAGAAGCTTTTTTGTCCTTTTTTGAAAAAATCGGTCATGCAAGAGTTGAGCCTTACCCCGTACTGGCGAGATGGCGTGATGATATACATTTGACAATAGCAAGTATAGCCGATTTCCAACCACATGTTACTTCTGGTAGTGTTGAACCTCCAGCAAATCCTTTGACGATATCACAGCCATGTATTAGGTTGAATGATGTCGACGCTGTAGGACGCTCAGGAAGACATCTAACAACTTTTGAGATGATGGCACATCACGTATTCAATAAACCTGAGGAAGGTGTAATGTTTTACTGGATGGAAGAATGTGTTGAGTACTGTCATGACATGTTATGCAAAACATTTGGTATTGATGCTAAAGAGATAACTTATGTCGAAAACCCTTGGTCCGGTGGTGGAAACGCTGGCCCCGCAGTTGAAGTCATAGTTGGTGGATTAGAACTTGCTACATTGGTTTTCATGAATTTAGAAGAGAATGAAGATGGGCCAGTAGAGATTAAAGGAATCAACTATTCTGAAATGCCACTACAAATAATCGACACAGGTTACGGATTAGAAAGATTTTGCTGGGCCGCTGCAGGAACTCCAACAATATACGAAGCAATTTATCCAGAGAGCGTTATGTGGCTAAAACAAAAAGCAGGATTTTCTGCTGAAATGTTTGAAATGACACAAGACGAATTAAACTCTTTACTGGGTGAAATGAGCAGGCTATTTGGCATAATGAATATTGAAGTAGGAAGCGATGGAGAAAAAATGCAAGAAATTTTCTTATCACGTCTTGCTGACAGAGGACACGACATAGATTCTGATTTATTTGAGAAAATTACCGAACCACTATCAAAGATATACGCAATCCCTGACCATCTGCATGCATTATCTAACATGTTAGGAGATGGATTAGTCCCTTCAAATTCAAAGGCTGGTTATCTGGCTAGAATGATTGCACGTAGAGTTCTCAGAATGCGAGACGATTTAGGTTTAGATGTGTCGCTACCAGAACTTGCAAATCATCATTTAGAATCAAATTATGATGAAACAAGAATGAAGCAAACAAAAGAGGGTTTCTTAACCATTTTAGAAGGTGAAGAAGAAAGATATAACGAGATGCTGAGGAAGGGCATACAAGTGGTAAAAACAGCAATAAAAGACATTCCACAATCCTCGGAGAGAATTCCTGATGAAGTTTTGTTCACCATAAATGACAGCCACGGAATCGCCCCCGATTTGGTAATTGACATCGCAATTGATCTCGGTTGGTCAGATGTTAAACTTAGAACTGGATTCAATGCTGAGATGGCTGAGAGGCATGCTGCGATGGCTAAGGAAGCAGCAAAATCTGTTTCAAATGATAAGTTCGTGGAAAAATTTCCAGATGTCAGCCCCACAGTTGCCCTCTATTACGATGATGTAATGAATTTCAAATTCCAATCTAAAGTTGTAGATTGTATGCCACTCATAGGCTCCGATATTCCAGAGAAAGCAACCCATGCCATAATCTTGAACTCTACTTGCTTTTACCCGGAAGGGGGTGGTCAAGAAGCAGATCATGGTGTATTAGTTTCAGGCTCAACAAGTGTAAATGTCCTTGACACGAGAAAGGACAATGAAGTTATTTTCCATTTGTGTGATGCACCTATTGAAATCGGCAAATCTGTCGAAGGCGAAATTGATTCTGTGAGAAGACGGCAACTCATGGACCATCACACTGCGGTGCATATTGTAGGAGGTGCGGCAAGGCGACTTCTCGGTCCACATATTTACCAAGCTGGTGCAAATAAATCCGTAGAATCAGCAAGATTGGACATCACTCATCACCGACGTTTATCGCGAAATGATCTGGATAAAATAGAAGAAATGGCAAATGAAATCGTTAGGAACGTTTCAACAACAGAGAAGTTTTCACTTAATCGAAAGGACGCAGACCAAGAGTTTGGTTTCGACTTGTATCAAGGAGGGGCTCCTAAAGGAAACGAAATACGAATTTTGAAGATTTCAGATCACGATATACAGGCATGTGGCGGAACTCATCATGACGAGCCCGGAAAAATTGGCCAGATCAGAGTTGTTAGAAGCAATGCTGTTCAGGATGGGGTTGAGAGATTGCATATTGTAGCAGGTGATGCTGCAATGCGTTATGCAAGAAACCAGGAAGAAATATTGCGAAAGTCAGCAGATGTGTTCCAAGTTCCTGTTGATGACTTAGAATCAACCGCTTCCCGATTCTTCAATGAGTGGAAAGATCAACGAAAGCGAATAGAATCATTAGAAGCTGAAATAGTTAGATTACGAACATCTGGCGGGGGTAGTGATTCCTCAAATATTGATGGAGTGAGAGTCGTAATTATGGAAGTAGATGGAGACCTTAAGCAGATGACAAAGATGCTAAAAGAACTGACACTCGATTCTGACAATCCAACCTTGGCAGTTCTTGGAAGTCGAGATGGTGGAGGTAAGATTATGGTTGCTTGCACAGAGAATTCGATTGCTAGTGAGAAATACAATGCTGTTGAAATTCTGCGTGGAATCTCTAGTTACATAAATGGCGGAGGCGGTGGAAGGCCAACATTTGCCCAAGGAGGAGGCAGTAACCCTGATGGATTACAAGACTCTCTTAACGAGGCAAGGAAAATCATAGGTGCATAAGTGCGGCGATGTCAAATCCTGAAACTGCTCTTGATATTGCTTCTTCTTTGCTTAGCCATGCGAATTCTGAAATTTCATTTTCTTTCAATTTAATTTCCGCGTCATTTCCTTTCCATACTGATTTGTAAGTGAAAGAAACGAAAGAAATTCCTTCATCAGTGAAAATTCTTTGAGTGATAATCGGAGCATCATCCGTTAGTTCAATGTCGATTCCCATTTCTTCAAATGTTTCTCTTACACAACCGACAGATGGGTGCTCATCGTGGTCCATATACCCTCCAGGTAAAGTCCAATGTCCTACGAAATGTCCGCGCTCAATTTTACCCATCAAAACTTCATCATAATTATTCAAAATCATAACCTTGGAGACAAGGCGATGTATCGATCGATAGATTGCTTCTCGGGCAATCGGATGAACACCATTGTCACTTATACAATCATCTTTCCATGCCCATTCTTCTGGCCATTCTATTTCAGGATGAGCTTTGACTACTTTACAATCAAGTATGTTAAATGAATTCTTTTCAGTCCAAGATATTCCTAATGATCTAACTTCTTCTGTGGTTGGAAATCGCAAACTTGTTTCTCTTGTGCAGTTTAATTGAGGTTTTTTTGGTCCAGACCCGTTAGAATCTACAAGCAAAACCTTTCCGTCATGCTCAAGGTAGATTACTGAACGAGGATGGTCCATGTTATTGCGTAGAGTTAATGTGATTTAACTTTCAGTGAAATACCACTCACTCTTCCTCATTTGAATTATCATGATTGTAGGTTGCTTCCTCTAACAAATTCGATTGTTTTATT
>JAPOHM010000250.1 GCA_029979405.1 Methanobacteriota archaeon | reverse complement strand
TAGAAACAAATGAAGTCGAAGTCGATGAGGAAGGAGAAAATGAACCATCTGCTCACCTTTTGGCGCACCTCATTGACGTACTGGTGAAATTTGGAAAAGGCACAGCACTATGTTTAGTCTTCGAAGGAGAAGGAAGAGAAGGAAGAATCATCACTCATTTACTGGATGCTGGGTTAGTAGCTGGACCTATCTTTGACGAAGTATCAGGTGCAATATTGATGAGTGGTACGCTTGACCCCCCAGGGATGTTCGGAGATTTGTTAGGGATAGCACAAAACAAACGAGGTGAATCTGTACATCCTTCGCCTTTCTTGAGCAACAGAAGACCAGTCATTATCGCTGGCGATGTAACTACCTTATATCGTGAAAGGAGTCCTCAGAATACTGAAAAAATCAAGATGCACATTGCGGAATTAGTAAGAAATACCCAAGGCAACGTTGCCGTATTCACTCCTTCCTACAGAATATTAGGTGAAATTTTCGACGACTTTTTCATACCGGGAATCGACAAAAAAGTCGAATCTAGAGATTGGTCGAAACAAGACATATCAGCGCTAATGGTTGACCTTGAAGACTCCCAAAAATTCGGCAGGAAGATTTTGCTCGCTGGAGTCTTCAACGGTAAATTATCGGAAGGTATCGATTATTCTGGTGGCATCTTGGATGCAGTAGCTTGCGTAGGAATCCCAAATCCTCCACCTTCTGTTTTCCAAAGCGCTTTCGCAGATTACATCAAGGAAAAATTTGGCCGGCAAAATTTCTGGAGGTATGCTAACTCCCAGCCTGCGATTAATTCAATCCTACAGGCGATGGGAAGGCCAATCAGAGCAATCGGAGACCGTGCCCTTATTTTGCTACTTGACAAACGACATACAGAAAGGACATATTCGATATGTTTCCCAAATAATTTGATGATGAGTCAAGTTTCAAATCCCGAAGCAACAGGAAGGTATGCAAAGAGATTCTTTTCAAAAGTTCAGAGAGAGCCAGAATCTGAAAGTTTCAATTAAATGAATAATGTGGGGTATAACCATGGAGAAGTGGGACGAGGTAGATATAGAAGTTTCAATAACGGGCCTTGATGTTAATCCAGAGCTACTACATGCTGCATTCGAGATATCTGGAGACCACTTAGCAGAAGTGAGAGACCGTCATAAAATGGTCTTAGTTGAAGCTGGATCATTACCAGAAGAACACATGGCCAACATTGCGCCTGAAAGGCGAATGAAATGGATAATTGATGAATTAAATGGCTCCACTCACGAACGTGGATTTTCAATACCTTTGTTGGGTGCTGACGAATCTGAAATAAAACTATTCAAAGGCGAAGTTGAAGGCCATTCCCTATTGAAATTGACAGTTAACTCTGACTTTGAGAGGACCATACCAATTCCTTCAGACATCTCATCCATTCAAGCGAGGCTTGAAGACAGAATATTGAAGTTAGATTGGTAATCAACGATTTGGTATATCTCCGAATTGGTTTATTTCTGATACAACTCTTGTTAGAGATTCTTGAGCGAATACCTTGTGAGACTCACCCATTTCGTGTCTACTATATCTTGCCTCTTCGAATACGG
>JAPOHM010000229.1 GCA_029979405.1 Methanobacteriota archaeon | reverse complement strand
TTGCCCTTCTTCAAATCGGGTCATACCCAAACGGTCATCGTCATCATCAAGCCAGATTAGTGAAATTCTATCCCCAAGCCAGTTTGAGAAGACATTTTTGGGAATTTGTGGAAGCAGTTCCGCCAGTACTCCACCCACGTCCATGAACCCCCCAAGCGAGACTAATTGAGAAGTCTTATGATTGAAATGTGGGTGGGCGGACCGCTACAAGTAGCAAACGGGCGTTTAGATCAGCTGGAAGATCGCTTGAGTGGCACTCAAGAGGCCGGGGGTTCAAATCCCCCAACGTCCACTCTATTCTTTGGAAAGCGATTGCAGTCGTTTTCGTTCAAGTCTGGCGTTATACGCAACTTCAGCT
This sequence comes from Methanobacteriota archaeon, assembly GCA_029979405.1. The sequence continues at coordinate 1,742 of JAPOHM010000229.1, read as the reverse complement.
TTTGGTATGATGAACTCCGCTTGGAATCTTGCGGATATAATGCTAATCAGATACCAACCAATAGAGAGAACCGGCGTGACTGCAATCATCGTCAATGCAAACCACATGTACAAATTTCCTTGAGTAGCACCATAGGCCCAGTATCCGATTGAAAGAAGTGACAAGATTAGCCACCAACGTGCAGCATAACTAGGCGTTGACATACCCTTGTGGTCTTTTCTAGGAGCAAATAGCCAACTTACTGCACTCATAGACAAACTGAAATTTGAACAGTATTTGAATGACGGTTTACCGCTTAATCAATGACGAAGCCTTTCCAATTTCTCATGTAATCAACGAACACAGGACTCAGATCTGCATCGAATAATTCCTTTTCTGAAAACGGTGGACGTTTAGGATTATATGATTCGTCATGTAAATTCGATGCCCAATCGGGATAGGCTATCGCTACGCGCGCAACACCAACAAAATCAGCGCCTTGAGACATCAGCCACCTTGCATCTGAACTATTCCAAACTGATCCTGTCGAAGCATAGGCGATAGTATCAGGAATATGCTTTTTGAAACGCTTGGTCATGTTTTCTCCTTCACCAATCTCTTCGAAAACATCCCAACAAGATAAGTGGAACATATCAATATCCATATCGCAAATCATTTTTGTAACTTCGATGCTATCTTCTATTTCGATGCCGATTGCATTTATTTTAGGCGAAATTCTAACTGAAATTAGGAAATCATTGCGGACAACATTTCTTACGGATTCAATTATTTCAGCCAGAAACCTGAATCGGTTCTCAGTGGAACCACCGTACTCATCAGTTCTTTGATTTGTTTTCTTTCCAAGAAATTGCGAAATCAGGTAAGAATGTGCTCCGTGGATTTCAACTCCATCAAAGCCTGCTATTTCGCATCTTTTTGCAGCCTTTGCAAAATCTGCGACTAGTTGTTTAATCTCCAAAACACTCAACTCTTTAGCAGTAACATTCCCTTCTTCATTTGTCATTTCACTTGGGCAAACTGGTAAATCGCCAATTATATCGTAAGGTGATTTCATCCCACCATGGAAAATTTGTACAAGGCTGATTGCACCATTAACTCTTAATTTGTCTGCTAAATCTCTCAATCCAGGGATATGTGAGTCACTCCAAACACCCATCTCTCCAACCCATCCTTGCCCATTTTCGGAAACATGAGACGCTGCTGTTGTGATTATTCCAAAACCATCTTTTGCACGACGATTTAACCAGTTTATTTCATCGTTAGACAGTTTACCATCAGCAAACGATTGTTTATTGGTCATGGCTGCCAATAGAGAACGATTTCTACTCACATGTCCACTTCTTTTGAAAACATACTCGGAAGAAGGCAACATGACACATCCTATACGATTCTTTTTTTCAGATATTGGTTTGCATTTCATCTCAATGAAAGAAATTGAACTTTGTTGATATTTTCGATAGAAGCAATTTGAGATTTAATTTCCTCGAGATGGGTCTCAGGTACTTTAGAACTTATTCTAAGATCGGCCTCTATGCCATCATAAAGGACATGCAAAGTGATGAATTCTAAATCTTCAGCTTCGTGAATAGTGGACCATATTTGTTTGATTTTTGATTCCACATCTGAACAATCTGGCAATTCTGGGTTTACGTGTTCATCATCTTCGGGGTCAATATGAACTGTCAATTCTTTCAATGCTGGAACTACATTTTCAACTCTTTTGATTATTCTATGGGCGATTT